>CAYMLC010000140.1:0-3335 GCA_964390765.1 uncultured Nitrospirales bacterium | reverse complement strand
TGCGGCGTGACAGGTCGAGGGCGAGCCGCCCAGGCTGCCGCTTGATGGTGGGTGCGGGCGCACTGGCCGCATGGGCCGGCGTGCGCGGCGCAGCGGGCGCAGGCGCGGGCGCCATGCCGTTCCATAGGTCCAACTGCCCGGCAGCCTGCTTGGCGGCGGGTCGTTTACGCATAGTGGGAGGTACTCCTTGAACGCGCGCGGTGTGCGCGCTGCTGTTATACTGCCGCGTGCGCGGGCACTTTCCAAGCCCCACACGAACTTTTTTCTAGGTGGTCTGCATGTTGGTACTGGTCACGGGTGGTGGGGGCTATCTTGGCAACGTCTTGGCGCGGGAATTGCTCGCCCGGGGCCACCGGGTGCGTATCTTCGACCGGTTCAGCTTCGGCAGGACATCCCTTGACGAGCTCTTAAATCACTCGGCCGTAGACATTTATGAAGGCGATATACGCCGCCTGCAAGAGCACCCCGCCCTGCTCGAGGGCGTGGATGCCGTGGTTCACCTGGCCAGCCTGAGCAACGACCCGACCTGCGCGCTGGACCCCGATATGGCGCGCGATGTCAATGTGGCCAGTACCTTCGAGCTGGCGCGCCAGGCACGCGAACACGGCGTGGGCCGCTTTCTCCTCGGCTCTTCGTGCGCGGTCTACGGCCAGGGCTTGTTCGACGTGCTGGACGAGCAGAGTCCGGCCAACCCCGTGGCCTTGCTGGGCCAGACGAAACGCGAGGCCGAGCAGGGGCTGCTGGCCCTCGGCGGCAATGGCTTCGAGGCGCTGGTCTGTCGAACGGCCACCATGTTTGGCTGGTCGCCACGCATGCGCTTCGACCTGGCAATCAACCAGATGGTGGCGACGGCCGTCACGCAGGGCCGCATCGAAGTACGTGGCGGCGGCAACCAATGGCGCCCCTTCATCCACGTGGCCGATGCGGCGCACGCCATGGCACGCCTGCTCGAAGCACCCGCAGAGGTCGTCTCTGGCGAGATCTTCAATGTCGGCTGGGACGACTTCAATGCCCGTGTGGTCGACCTGGCCCATCAGATTGCCGGGCAGATTGGCCGTGTCAAGGTAGAGGTGGCGAAGGACGACCCCGACCTGCGCGACTTCCGCGTGTCCTTTCACAAGCTGGCCGAAACCATCGGCTTTGCACCCCAGCATGATGTGGCCGCAGGCGTGGCCGAAGTGCGCGACGCCATGGCGCGCGAAGGGATTACCGAGCCGTTCAGCGAACGCTACTTTAACGTGGCCCGCTACCGCGCCCTGCGCGCAACGCCTGTCGACGAAGGCGGCGAGCCCATCGCCGCGCACTTCATTCCGCTGGCGCGGCCCAACTTCGGCCCCGAAGAAGAGGCCGCCGTGGTCGAAGCGCTGCGCAGCGGCTGGGTGACGAGCGGGCCGCACATCAAGACCTTCGAACAGGTATTCGCCAAAACCGTGGAAGCGCCGCACGCCGTGGCGGCCAGTTCGTGCACGGCCGCGCTGCACCTGTGTATGGCCGAGTTGGGTATCGGCCCGGGCGACGAAGTGGTATTATCGCCCGTCACCTGGGCGTCGGTCGGCAATCTGGTGCTGATGCTGGGCGCGCGGCCCGTGTTCTGCGATGTGGAGCCGGACACGCTCAACCTCGACCCGGCCCAACTCGAAGGCTGCATCACCCAGCGCACCAAGGCCATCGTGCCCGTGCACCTGACGGGCCACGCGTGCGACCTCGACGCAATAACCGATGTGGCCAAACGCCACGGCGTGCCCGTGATTCAAGACGCGGCGCATGCGTTGGGCGGCGGCTATCGGGGGCGGCCCCTGGGCAGCCACGGCCACGCGGCCTGCTTCAGCTTTTACGCCATCAAGAACCTGACCACCATTGAAGGCGGCACCATCGCACTCGACAACCCCGAGCGCGCCACGCGCCTGCACTTGCTCGCCAGCAATGGCATGGCCGCCACCGCCTTCGACCGGTACTCACGCAGTGCCCAGGCGGCCCCGCCCGAGGTGGTGGCGCCCGGCCACAAATACGCGCTGGGCAACGCATCGGCCGCGATCGGCGTGGCGCAGTTCAAAAAGTTTGAGCGGTTTATAGCGGCACGCCGGCGCATCGCCAACATGTACAACACCGTGCTGGCCGAGGTGGACGAAGTGGAAACGCCCGCCGTGCGCGACTACGCCACCCCCAGCTGGCACCTCTACATGGTGCGCCTGCGGCTCGACCGCCTGACGGCCAACCGAGACGAAATCGCCTATCTGCTGCGCCGCGAAAACATCGGCACCGGCGTACACTTCCTCGCCCTGCACACCCACCAATACTACCGCGAGGCGCTGGGCTACGCCCCCGCCGACGCACCCATCGCCGCCGAACAGACCCGGCGCATCCTTTCGCTTCCCCTGCATCCCGGCCTCACCGACAAAGAAGTCCATGAGGTCGTGAGCGCCCTCAAGAAAGTGCTGCACCACACCCTGCGCCACCGCTAAGCGCACCCCCCCGATCCACGCAGCAAGCCATCGCCCGTGCAGCAAGCCATCGGCCCACGCGACAAGCCATGGGCCCACGCGACAAGACATGGCCCTGCGGCAAGCCATAGGCCGGCGGCAAGTCACGACCTACGAGACAATCCATGGCCCCGCGGCAAGCACTAAGGCCCCCGCGGCAAGCCACGGCCCACGCGCTGCCCCTTCGCGCCTCCCCCACGCATATGCTACCCTTCCCGCGTTCGGGGCGTAGCGCAGTCCGGTAGCGCACCTGCTTTGGGTGCAGGGGGTCGTCGGTTCAAATCCGGCCGCCCCGACCATTTAAATCCATGCACCACCACAGCTTACAAGATAGGGTTTGCGGCCGCGTTTAGCGGGTCAGTCCCTTCAGGGAGCATATAGGTAACACTTCCAAGGGATTCTTGGGGTCGGGCAGACAAAGAAAGGCGGGCGGTTGGCCTGGCTCCGCACGGGCACAAACCACCCCGCCCCAGAGGTGTGCTCCCAGCATCACAGGCCGGGAACCCGCGCCAGCCGCTCCGCCACCAGAGGTAGCCCAGGGGAATGGACGAACCCCTGGGCCACCACCGCCGCAGCGTAAGAGGCCACGGCGGACAGGGGCAGTTTCCCTACAAGTGTTCCATTCCCGCACAAAAAAACGGGACTGACGGCGTGGTACTGTAAGTGTGCCCTCTGTAACATTTTACCCCGGTACCCCTTACAGTGCTTCTATTTCGCTCAATTTTGCCCGTGGCTGCATTTTATCGGCTCGCGGGTGTATTTGCGCTTGAGATGATATAAAGTGTCGCCTATCCGCGAGTTTGAAATGGACCCCGGATCCTGGACAGTGGCTTAAGTGGATCTCCTTGGGTATCT
>CAYMLC010000139.1:0-8068 GCA_964390765.1 uncultured Nitrospirales bacterium | reverse complement strand
GGGGGCGGGGTGGCCGCTCTGGGCGCATTGCTGCTCCACCCGATTCGCCTGCACCTTGCCGAACACGCCATGGGCATCTACGCCAGCACCTACGACGTGGTGCCCTGTGCCTTCGGTCAAGAGGTCGTGGTCATTGGGGCGCTCGAGTTGGCGCGCGACGTCGCCTGAGCCCTTGCGCGTTTCGCGCGCCGCTCCCTATACTCCCGCCATCTCAACCGGCCAGGCCCGCTCATGTTCGACGTTCCCCCGCAACTCGATGCCTTCTTCGCCGTGCTGTCGTTCGTCTTTGGCGCGATGGTCGGCAGCTTCCTCAACGTATGCATCCACCGCTGGCCAAACGATCAATCGATCATGAAGCCCAGCCGCAGCTTCTGTCCGAAGTGCGAGAATTCCATCGCCGCCTACGACAACATCCCGCTGCTCAGCTGGCTGCTGCTCGGCGGGCGCTGCCGCCACTGCCAGGCGCCCATCAGCTGGCGCTATCCGCTGGTTGAAGGACTGACCGCCGTACTCTTTGTCATCTACTATCTGAAGTTCGGCGTCAGCTTCGCCGCCCCCGTCTATATGCTGCTGGCCGCCGGGATGGTCGTGGTGACCTTCGTCGACCTCGAACACTGGATTATCCCCAACGAGGTGACCTTCCCCGGCCTGCCTATCGGCATCGCCTGTGCGCTGCTGGGCCAGGTGTGGCCGGAATCCGGCCTGGTCACCACCAGCGTGGTCGACGCGCTCATCGGCGTCGTCCTGGGTGGGGGCATCCTCTATCTGCTCGACAAGGTTGCCGTGTATCTGCTCAACAAGCCGGGCATGGGTTTTGGCGACGTCAAGCTGCTCGCGATGCTGGGGGCCTTTGTCGGCTGGCAGGGCGTGCTGTTTATCATCATGGCTGCAAGCATGGTCGGCAGTGTCGTGGGCGTGTCGGTCATTCTCGTGATGCGCGCGCGCTGCAGCGCCACGGCCGGGCAGCCGGCCAAGGCCGAAGGGCCCGAAGCACAAACGGAAGCCTCCCCGAGCGCCCAAGCCGGTGAGGTGGACGACGACGAGGACATTACGCTGGCAGGGCACTATCTGCCCTTTGGTCCTTACCTGGCGGTAGCAGGCCTGCTCTACCTGCTGTTCGGTCCCGAGCTGATAGCCTGGTACACTGGCGCCTTTGCGCCCGCACCCGCCTCGCCGGTCGAACTCTTCGTACCCTAGCGCCGGTGCGCCACCAGCGTCACCAGGTCGTCGCCCCAGTACGGCAGCACGAGTTCTTCATTGCCCGCCGCACGGCCAATCCACTTTACGGCATAGTGCAGGGACTTGGACTTGGGGCGCAGCGCGGAGGCTACCTGACCGGTGCTGACCCATTTCATCGTGGTCTTCCAGTGCAGCAACTCAAAGCCCGCGCCGTGCAACATCGTTTCGAGGCTCTTGCGCGTGAACAGGTGCAGCACCGCCGGCGGCGCCGCCTGCTGCCAGCCCGTACCAAACGCACGCGCGACCATGCTCTCGCGGTCCCAGGTCTCAACGATGAGCGTGCCGCCGCTGCGCAACTGCTGCGCCGCCGCCTGCAACAGCGCGGCCGGGTCGGGAACGTGCGAGAGTGTCTGAAAAATCGTCACCGCATCCGCGGCTTCCGGCAGACTCGGGTGGCCAAGGTGCGGCGCCACGCGAAAGCCATACTGCAGCGCATGCTCACGCGCCCACGCGCTCACGTCGGCCCCGTGCGCGTGCCAACCCGCATCGCGCGCGGCTGCCAGAAAGAAGCCCGCCGCGCAGCCCACATCAATCAGGGTGCCCGGCTCGGGCGCCGCCTCGCCCAGGGTTGCCATCCGTCGCTGGGCGTTGCGCTGGTGCATCGTCGCGCCGCCCAGATAATCATCATAACCGCCACCGCGCCCCCCTTCAAAATAGTCGGCGTCGTACAATTGCTCGACCGACTCCGGTGCGGGGAAGGGGTCGAGCCGAGCCATGCCGCACGCCGAACAGGCGATGTAGCGATAGCCCGAAAGGCCGAGGACGGTCCGGTTCAATTCGCCGTTACACGCGAAGCAATCGGTGTCGCAGGAAACGGGCGCGCGGTGCGACAGAGAGGGGTCTGGCATGGTGTCGTGGGCCCCTTATATGGCAGTGATGGTGCGTGCGCCTCAGCACGCATAGGGGCCGAGCGTAGCAATTTTACACCTTTTCATCAATTGCGCAGCGCAATTGCGTAGTCCGGAGTCTTTGCGAGGTGCCGAGCCGCGACCGTATCCTGCACGCCCAACCAGCGAAACAAGAACGAGAGACGCAAGCCATGGACGCGTTCAGCCAGACCACCGGCCTCTACCCGCTCAGCCTGCCGACACCCTTTCCTGTCGGGCCGGTGAATGTGTTTCTGCTCAAGGGCGAGCCGCTGACGTTGATCGATGCCGGGCCGCGCACCGATGAGGCCTACGATGCGCTTGCCGCCGCGCTTGCCGAACACAAGCTGCAGGTCAGCGACATCGAGCGTATTATCCTGACGCATCACCACGTCGACCACATCGGGCTGCTGACGCGCCTGATGGAGGAGAGCGGGGCCGAGTCGTGGGCGCACCCGAAGGTACGCACCGAAGAGATGCCGCACGAATCGGAAGAGGAGGCGCGCCGCCAGTTCTATCACGACGTGATGACCGAGTTCGGCGTGCCGCAGCCCGTGCAGGAAGAATCCATGGCCCTGTGGGGCGCATTCCGCGTGCTCAGCGAACCCTTCCGGATTGACCACGTGTTTCAGGACGGCGCCCAGGCCGGCCCTTTCACCACCTATTTCGTGCCCGGCCACTCCGCGACCGACACCTTGCTGGTCAACGACGAGGGCAATTACTCGATCGTCGGCGACCACCTGTTGCAGACCATCAATCCCAATCCCCTTATCCGCCGCCCGGAGCGGCCCGGCGCGCCGCGCCAGCACAGCCTGGTCCAGTTCCAGCTGTCGCTCGTCCGCGCGCGCCAGCTCGACCTCGGCAAGTGCTTTCCCGGACACGGCCCGCACTTCGACGACCACCGCACGGTGGTGGACGGGTTGCTGGCCAAACATGAACGACGCAACCAGCGGGTGCTGGCCAGTATCGGGCCGCAGGGCAGCACCGTATACGAGGTCGCATCGGTGCTGTACCCCGACGTGAATACCGCGTATCTCTACCTCGCACTGTCCGTGGCCACGGGCCACCTCGAGTTGCTCGTCGAGCGCGGTGTGCTCGAGGCCTGGCCCGACGGCGAACAACTCCGTTATGGCTGGGCGGGCGCGGCGCGCGCGCTGGCCGGCGCCTAGCCCGCATTCTCACAACCCAAGGGAGAATCCGCATGCTCTTGCGTGTCAGTGAAGGCTACTTCGAACGAATCTGGGGCGGACGCGAACTGGCCTACGTCTACGGCAAGCCCCTGCCCGATGGCGTGCCCATCGGCGAGGCCTGGGTGGTATCGGACCACAGCAGCTTCGAGAGCGAGATACTCGAAGGAGCCGGCGCGGGCGGCACGCTGCACCAGTTGCTCGAGAGCGAGCCGCGACGGCTGCTTGGCCGCCGTGCGCAGCCCACGCCCGACGGGCGTTTTCCGCTGCTGCTGAAGCTGCTCGACGCGCGCGATGTGCTGTCGGTGCAGGTACACCCCAACGACCGGCTGGCCCGCGAACTTGGCGAGCCCGATGTGGGCAAGACGGAAATGTGGCACGTGCTGGCCGCCGAGCCAGACGCCGAACTTATCGTCGGGCTCGACCCCACCGTGACGCCCGACGGCTTCGAGCAGGCCATCAACGCAGGCACCGTGCAAAAGCTCATGCGCAGCTTTCCCGCGCCCCCCGGCACGAGTGCCTTTCTGGCCGCCGGCACGGTGCATGCCATTGGCGCCGGCCTCTTGCTGGCCGAGATTCAGCAGAACAGCAACATCACCTATCGCATCTACGATTGGGAGCGCACCGGTAACGACGGCAAGCCCCGCGAGCTACACATCGACAAGGCCCGGCAGGTCATCAATTTCGGGTCGCACCATGGGGGAGCCGCGCGCCCGCTGGCCTACGATACCTACGGGGCGGCACGGCAGGTGCTGGCCGCCTGCGACTACTTCGCGGGCGAACGCGTGACCATCGAAGGGGGGACGGTGCGCGATACGCGCGGCGACAGCTTCCACATCCTGCTGGGCGTCGAGGGTGCGCTGACCGCGAAGGCAGGCGATGCCACGGCTGCGTTCGCGCCTGGACAGGCCGTGGTGGTGCTGGGCGAGGCCGAGCGTCACGAGGTCACCGGCACGGGCGTCTACCTCGAGTACTATGTGCCCGACCTGCAGCAGGACATTGTGGCGCCGTTGCGCGCAGCCGGTCATGCCGACGCCGACATCGTACTGCTGGGCGGCACGCCTGAACTGAGCGAGCTGTCGGCATACGTGTAGCTGGACTGCGCCACTTTGGTGCAATTTGTGCCCACACCGGTCGGGGCGGCCACTTCCCCAACGTCACGCATGCAGTGTAAAGCATGCGGCGGCAGCAGGCGCAGGGGAAGGAGCGCTGATGCAGCCGACAGATGAAGAGTTGGTATACCTCTGTCTCGAAGGCGACGAAGAAGCTTTCGGTACACTGGTAACGCGCTATGAGAAGCCTGTCTACGCGACGGCCTTCTATTACGTGGGGCGTTATGGTGTGGCCGATGACGTCGCACAAGAGGCATTCTGGGCCGCCTACCGCGGGTTGCCGCGACTGCGCGAACCAGCCAAGTTTGCATCGTGGTTGCGCGAGATTACGACGCGCACCGCAGCGAACTGGCTGCGCCGCAACAACGACCGGTTGCGCACGGAAACGCCCTTGCCGCACCGGCGTTCGGTACGGCTCGAGGATGTGCATCGCGGGCCGGCGGACCAGTTGGAAGGCCAAGAACTGCTGGAGACGGTGCAGCGGGCGATTGATGCGCTGCCAGAGCGCTATCGCCTGCCGGTGATTCTGCGGTTCATGCAAGAGTTGAGTTACGACGAAATCAGCCAGTTTACGGGCGAATCGCGCGAGGAAGTGCGCGGGATTCTGTTTCGGGCTGGCCGACAGCTACGGGAATTGCTCGTGAACGAGCGCAGCGCCGGACATGTGAAGAAGGCCGGACCCGCACGGAAGAAAGAGGAGGGGGGTGCCGCGTGGCATCAGTGAAGCCAATAGACAGCCTGCTGCAGGCTTACCTGGACGGCGAGGTAAGCGATTCCGAGCGGCTGCTGGTGGAACAGGAACTCGCCGACGACCCGGGCGCGCAGGAGTTGCTGGAGCGGCAACGCCGCGCCAACGCGATGCTGTACAAGTCGTTCGGCGATGCAAAGTTGAATTACAGCCTGCGCCAGGGCGTGATGGCCCACCTACCGGAAATGGACCGCACCCTCGAGCGCGTGCGCGAAGTGAATGACCTGGCCAAGCGGCGCCACCGCCGACCCTCGCCGTTCGCGGTCTGGGTGCCGGTCTTGACGCCGGTCTTTATCGCCATCTTTGCGGTCGCCCTCTGGGCCTTGTGGCCGGCGACACAGACCTCGGGGTCGAATACCATCGGCGTCATCGGGTTCCGCGAAGGCCCGGTACAGCGTTCCGAGCTGGACACGGTCGACCGTGAGGGCGTGGGCCTGCGCAATTTCGTCTACCCCGGACAGCGCTATGAGACCGGCCCCGACGGCTCGGTGATGCTGTTCCTGGCGGCGGGTTCGGAACTGCGCGCCGCGAACGACAGCCGCTTCGTGCTCGACAGCGAGCGCGTGGTGAGTGTTGAGCGCGGCCGTATGCATTTTGATGTCGGCACTGACCAGCGTCTCTTCCGGGTTGAGACACCCGCCGGTGTGGTCACCGTGTTCGGCACGGTGTTCGAGGTCCGCGTACAACCGAAGAGCACGGTGGTGACCGTGGTCAGTGGCTCGGTGATGGTCGAGAACGACGTCACCTTCGCTGAACTGTCGCCCAACCAGCAGGTCACGCTCAGCCAGGGTGAGCGCCCCCTCGTCACGCGTGAAGTAGACGCCGGATTGGAAGTGGCCTGGGCGGAGGCGCTGACGGCCGACCAGCGTGCACGCGAACTCTATGCGGATGCGGTGCCGGCCCCGTCGACCTCGGTGACCGAGGCGGAAGCCACTTTCGTGCTGGAGCGGCGCGCCGGCAGTACGCCAGAGGAGGCGGTGCAGTTGAATGTCGAGTGGCAGCCGAGCGGCTTTACCACCGGCCATTGCGACTACATGGTGTATGTGAAGGAAATTCGCGGGGACCGCCTGCGACCGGTGTACAAGACGGTGCTTGAGGGTGCGCTCTTCAATGACCCCGACCAGCTGCGCCACGCCCTGCGCGTGCCGGGCAATACGTTTGTGGAGTCGAGACTGCTGTTGATTCAGCTGGTGCCGGACCTCAGTTCGGGCTACCGCGAGACGGACTTTACAGGTGTTTCCGCGCTGGGTATTTAGCCCCGATGCGAGGTCGATAGCGAAGAGTGGCTGCCAGACCGGCAGCGGTGAAAATTGAATCCGGGTCAGAGAACGTAGCGAGAGACGGGCTTGCGAAGCGCACGGTTAGCATTCTGCCTCACGTCACTCCTTCCCCAAGAGTACCTGCAGCCATCAGCGCGCAGGCCCGCCTCTCCCTACGCTCTCGCCCATCCAGAGGAGGGATGGGTTCGTGGGCGCACGGTTAGCATTCTGCCTCACGTCACTCCTTCCCCAAGAGTACCTGCAGCCACGCCTTCCTGCGGACTCATCCCTCCGTTTCTTTTTGCTCTGCGCGGTCCGCTTGCTGAATGGCCGCCAAACTGCGCAGAGGTGTCGCCCGCACGTGCGGCCGGTCGCCATGCCAGCGGCGTTCTGGTCGACCGGTGAACGATTGCCGGGCCGGTGTCCAGCAGGAGATCCCGGGCCGGCATGCCCCAAAAAAGGGGCCGCCGGATGCGTCAAAGGGCGGGGGACACATCCGGCGGCTTGCGCTATACGGAATGAGGTGGTGTCACGTTCCGAGGTCCTCACGTCGAGCCTTCCCACCTCGGAGGCGGGGGGGTACCGCCACGTGAACCACAACCTTCCGTGGGTGCCGGTCCGCTGCCAGCTGCGGTATCCGGCACGTCGGGGGCGAAACTGTCTGGGCGCGTGCGGGAAGAAGCTTCGTCGCACGCTACCATAGGCACGTCGTCTTCAGCCGGTCGCCAATATGGCCGGCAAAGTCATACGTCCTGCCAAAATATTACCACCACTTCGTCGATCTGCCAAGTTTCGGACAAAATTATCGCTAAGCACATAATGCACACTAGGCGAAGCGCAGCCACCACGACCGGCTCAGCACATGCGCGCACTGCTGCCGGCCGGTACCACCCCGTAGCCAGGCAGGCCGCCGCCGCAGGTTACGCGCCAGAAGGCCGCTGCGCCGCGGCAGGCAGGGAAACCACCCTCGCCGCTGTTCATTCTTGAGAACGCTGTGCTAAGGTCGCGGCTCCTGTGCCGCACTGTATAAAGGAAGTTCCATGCGCCCTGTCTGTTGCGCGTCGATCGCGCTTCTCCTGCTCCTCTTCTCTCCCCTCAACGCCCAGACCGCTGCCGTCCAGGCGGCAGAATCTCAATCCGCGCCCGGTCAGACCCAACTGCCGGCGGGAATCTCGCCCGAACTGCGGGAAAGCATCGACGCTGCCGTGGCAAATGTGAAGCCGGCGCTGGTGCGGATCCACGTCGTTGAGACGTACTACAACGAAGGGCGGGAACTGAAGTTTGAGGCGTCAGGCAGTGGCGCCGTAATCGATGAAGACGGTCACATCATCACGAATCACCATGTGGCCGGACACGCCAAACAGATCAAGGTCACCTTCGCGGACAAGCGCGAATACGAAGCCGAACTGGTCGGCACGGACGCACTGACCGATATCGCCATCATCAAGCTTCTGCCGGAACAGCCGGTATCGCTCGAGCCCGTGAGCTTTGGCGACAGCGCCGGCGTACGCGTGGGCGACTTCGTGTTGGCCATGGGCAGTCCGCTGGCCCTCTCGCAATCGGTCACGCTCGGAATCGTCAGCAATACCGAAGTGGTCCTGCCGGCTTCCATGCGGCGGCGCGGCGGCGGCTTTCAGTTGGACGGCGAGAACGTGGG
>CAYMLC010000138.1:6027-8088 GCA_964390765.1 uncultured Nitrospirales bacterium | reverse complement strand
AACTCGATGCGGCCGGCGGCGACCTGCCAGCGGCCGCGCGCAACTACATGCGCGTCGCGATTCTCTATCTCCAGCCCGAGCTGTCGGCCGAGGCGCTGCTGCGCGCCGGTCAGACCTACGAACAACTCGGCAAGACCCAGCAAGCACGCAGCGCCTACGAAGAACTGCTGCGCGATTTTCCCGAGGCGGCCCAGGTCGAGGCGGCGCGCGCGGCGCTGGCGCAGCTCGAGCCGGCCTGACCCATGCGCGCGCGGGTAGCGTGGTTCGTGCTCAGTTGTGTGCTGGCCCTCGCGCTGTACGCTGCGCTCTTCGCCGCGGCGCCGCGCATCGTCTTGTTGCGCGCGCCACAATACGCCGAGGCCGCCGCCCGTCCCATCACCCTGCGCCTGCGTCCCGCCGACCGTCTCGACCCCACTACCGTGTCCACACCGCTGCCACGCACGCTGCTATCGCGACCCGGGTCGGTGCGCGACCTCATCGCGCGCGCGCTGCCACCGCCCGACCTGCCGCCGCGCAATCCCACGCCCGGCCCGCAGGCGGTCGCCGCACCCGAAGCCCCTGCACCGCCCGATGCGCCACAGACCGCCGGTGCTGCGGTGGAGGCTGAATTGCTTGCGCTGTCGCGCGATGCGCTTCGAAGTGAAGTCGATGTTTCGCGCCGGGTCGTGCGTCCTTCGGCCACGCGCATCGCACCGGCCGATGCGGCCCCCAGTAACGGCGGCATTGCGCCGCCCGCCGAAGACGACCGCTTGCGCGCATTCACCGCCGCGGCGCGCAGTCTCTTGACCGAGCCGATCGACACAGAGGATTTTCGCCCGCTCACTCCGCGGCCGGCCGAGCCGCCCGCTGATGCGCCACCCTCCCTCAACGAACTTGACCGCCTGCATGTGCGTGCGCGTGAAGAATTGACCAGCCGCATGCGCGCCGAACAGGCCGAGCGCTACGCGTTTCTGGATGACGCCCTTGCCTATCGGCTCACCACCTATATCCCCCCCGATGGCTCGCCTGGTTACTTCACGCTGGACCTGCAAGTGCGCGATGACGCACCCCTCGCGCCCTTGCCACTTGCCATTACCTATGTGCTCGACGCGTCGCAGAGTATCCTGCAGCGCAAGCTCGACCTGGCGGTGCGTGGCGTGCTGGCCTCGCTGGCTCAACTTTCGCCCAGCGTGCGCGCCAATGTCATCTACTTCCGCGAGACCAGCCGCGCGCTGCGCGAGATGGCCGCGCCCGTTGACCCCGGGCTGCGCGAGGCGGCTGCAGCCATGCTCGAGGGGCTCGAAGCGCGTGGCGAGACCGACGTATACAGTGCGCTCAAGAGTGCGCTGAGCACGCCGCCGCCGTCCGGCCACGCCGGCATCGTGTTTGCCTTCACCGATGGCCGCCCCACGACCGGTATCCAGGATGCGCGGTCGATCATCAATGCGCTGGGCGCCGATGCCCATCCGCGCAATCACCTGGTGGCGATTGGTTCGGGCAACACGGTCGACGCGTTCCTGCTCGACCTGCTGGCCTACCGCTGCCGGGGCGAGGCGCACACCGTGGCCGCCATCGAGCGAACCGACGAAGCCGTGCCACGCCTTATCGGGCGCATGGTCGCGCCGATGGTGATCGAGGTGCGCGTGCAGGCCGCTGGCACAACCGCCGAGCAGGTGCACCCGCGCGCCCCCGGTGCGCTCTATCGAGGGCGCGCGCTTCGGTTCGCCGGCCGCTTTCCACCGGACGCCCCGCGCATCGCCGTCGAGGTGACGGGGCAGACCGCCGGCGGTCCGGCGAAAGCCGTACTCGCGCTGCCGGTCGCCGAAGCCGAGCCAGGCGGCGCCGACATCGCCCAACAGTGGGCCTATCGCCGGGCGCTCTGGCTTGTCTCCACCATCACGCAACAGGGTAACCGGCCCGAATGGGTCGCCGCACTCGAAGGCATCAATGCGAAGTACGGCCTCGATGTCGCGCTGGACTGAGGTGCCCACGGCTTCGGCGTGGCGGGCGGCATTCGCTGCGCCCGATACCCACCTGCGCGAAACCCTGCGCGTGACCTATGGCGCCGACCCCAGCCTGCAG
>CAYMLC010000138.1:0-6017 GCA_964390765.1 uncultured Nitrospirales bacterium | reverse complement strand
ACGCGCACCCGGCCGCATCAACGTGCGCGGCATGCATATCGACACGCACGGGGGTATCGTCAACACACTCACACACCAGCGTGAAGTCGTGGTGATAGCCGCGCCCGGCCACGATGGCATGCTCGCCTGGACCAACGTGGCCGACCACCATGCCGATGCCGAGCTGGCCCTCGCGGACTTGCGGGCCGCCGTGACCGCCGATTGTTCGTGGGCGGCATTGCAACAGACATCCGCCGTGCGCCGCCTGTTCGACACGCACCGCCACCGCTGGACGCGCTACGCCACGGGCGTGTGTCTGCGCTGGCTGGCCGAACCCCGCCACACGCTGCCCGCCTTGCGCCTGACCGTCGCCAGCGACCTGCCCGCTGGTGCGGCACTCAGCTCGAGCGGGGCACTGTGCCTCGCGTTGCTCGCGGCACTCTACGCCGCCACTGGCACACCCTGGGCACCGGAAGACGCGGTCCGCTTTGCGCGCGATGCCGAGTGGTTTGCCGGTGCACGCACCGGCCTCGCCGACCAATTGGCTATCGCCGGCGGCGACACCAACACCTGCCTGCACCTGCCGATCGACCCTGAGCGCGGGGGATACGCCGGTGCGCGACACGTGCCCGTGCCCGCGTCGTTGCGCTTTCTGGTGGCCGACAGCCGCACGCGCCGCGACCTGTCGGGCGCGCAGCGCATTGCCTACGCCGCCAACCGGTTCGCCTACACCTTCGCCCTGCAGTTGCTCGACCAGGCACTCTATGAACACGGCATTCGCCTGGCCCACGCGCGGCCCCGCCTGCTGCTGGCCGACTGCGACCCACGCGTGGCGGGGGGAAGTGCGCCGCTTCTGGCCGCGGTACATGCGCTGCCTGCCCGCGCGACCCTCGATGACCTGCGCCATCGCGTGGGCGCGGCGGCCGTCGACGCCGAGTTCGACCGCTATTTCGGCGATGTGCCCGCAGCGGAGCAGCCCCGGGATTTCGCGCTGCGCGGGCCCTTACTGTTTGCGCTGGCCGAGACCGAGCGCGCGCGCCAGTTTCCCGAAGCGCTCGAAAAGATGGACCTGGCGCGTATCGGTGCGTTGATGCGCACGGGACACAACGGCGACCGTCTCGTAGACGAGCAGGGCCAACCCTATCGCGCGCCCGAGACCGCCGCCGACCTGGCCGATGTGCCCGGCGCGTATGGCGCGAGCACACACGTACTCGATGCCATCGTCGACGCGGCGCATGAAGCGGGTGCACTGGGGGCATGCCTGACCGGTGCCGGGCTGGGTGGCGCGGTGATCGTGGCCTGCCGCGCAGAAGATACAGACACCGTGAGCGCGGCCCTGGCGCAGCACGTGAATCGGAAAGCGGCGGCGGCCGAGATCGTGGTCAATCATGCCGTGGCGGCCGCGGGCCACTTCGAGCGCTAGCGGCCCTTCGTCCAGGCGGTGGCGATCGCGCGCAGCTTCTCCGCCGTGGCCGTGGCGCGCTCGGCCAAAGCCTGATAGATGGCGCGGGTGGTCTGCGCGAGCAGAACCGGGTCCGCCCCTTCCAGATTGTCCCGCTAGTAACGTGCCAGCCAGATGAGGGGCTTCGTCTCCGGATTCATTTCGCTGTAGATGCGCGCCTCTTCGTCCAGCCGCATCAACTCGGCCACGCGTGCGCGTGCCGATTCGATATCGCGCGGGGGCGACAACGCGTCCAGCAACGTATCGCACACCGGCAAACCACGCTGTGCCAGCACCGCCAGGCCCTCGAACACGCTGGCGGCACGCGCCACCCAATCTTCCAGCGTCGCGCCGTCCGGCTCATCGAAGCACGGCAACAGCCGCACCCAACTCGCCGCCTCGTTTTCCGGGGTGGCGTGTTCGGGCGCCAACCGGCTCAGCCACATCGCGCGATACGCGATCCGCAACAGGTCGCGCTGGGTCAGTGGCCGCTTCAGTAGCGGGTAATACTCGAGGCAGCCGTCCGGTGCAAAGTCGGTCATCTGCAGGTCGACGTCGTGCAGCGCCTCGCGGTCCGCCAGTTGCGGCACCTCACCCGTCTCGCGGTAGTGGCGCACCGCCCGTACCGCTTCGAGCACATGCGCCGGCTGCACCAGCGAGCGCTCCTCCAGGCCGCCCGGCACGTGGTGGCCCGAGCCCAGCAGGCGCCGCCGCCATTCCACGGCGATGTGCCCCGCGCCATAGGGACCCGTCTCTCGGTAGTGCACATGGCCCACACTCACCAGTGCCACCGGACACTGTACGGCCGCCGCGATGTGCATCGTGCCGGTATCGTTCGTCACCAGTACATGGCTGCGCTCCAGAAGTGCCGCCAGCACCGGGATACTCGTGCGGCCATAGAGCGGCATGGCCGTGCCCGGTGCGGTCTGCAGCATCCGCTCGCCCAGCGGGGCCTCTTCCTGCACGCCGACCAGCAAGATCTGCGCGCCGTAGTCCGCACGCAGCCGCTGCGCCAGGCCGGCAAAGTGCTCGGGGTCCCAGCGCTTGTTCTCTTCGCTCGCACCCAACTGAAAGCACGCGAGAAACGGCGCCTCCGCCGCGCCCGCCTCGGCACACAGTTGCGCAGCTTCCGCCCGGTCTTCCTCGCTCACCTCGAATACCAGTGCGCGGTGGGGGGGCGCCTCCCGGGCAAATTGCCGCGTGATGTCGCACAGGTTCAGGTCGTTGTATTCGCGATTGAAGACGGCCGTAAAGAAGTAGGTGGTCCAGTCGCCGCGCAACACAAACGCGCCGTCTTCGGTCAGGTGCGCGCCCACCACCCTGGGAATCCCGCTGAGCGCCATCAGCATGGCACTGGCCAGGCTGTGCGTCACGTTGTAGGCCAGGTCGTATTCGCGCGCGCGCAGTTGCGTCACATACTGCTCGGCCCAGGCATAGGCGCGCAGCAGGCGGTCGCTGTCGCCCGCGTTCAAGTGCCGGAACATCTCGTCTTCGTCGTAGACAATCACCTCGGCCACATCCGGGTGCCGCCGGGCGATAGTCGTTCCCATGCGCCGGACGAGTACATCGATCTCCGCGTCGGGATGCGCCAGCCGGATCATGCGAATCAGCGGCGAAGTCTGCAGCACGTCGCCCATGCGTGTGGCCTGCGCTACCAGCACGCGCATCAGGCGCGCTCCTTCAGCAGCGTCTCCGCAAACGAGCGCACCTCATGCAGATAGCGGAAAACCTTTGCCGCCTCGGGTTGGGCCGACGTCCATTCGCCCAGGTGCTCACGCAGGGGCTCGTCGAGAAACAACTCGTCCGCGGGCAGGGTCTCGAGCCAGGCGCGCAGCGGACTGTCGGCGGGCAGCCGCGCCGCGACTTCGCCCACCGTGCGCTGCACCCGCACGCCCCGGCGCAACAGGCGCAGCCCATGCGTGCCCAGCAAGGCGTCGAGCATCTGCTGTGCCCGATGGGTATAGGTGTGCTCGGCCAGCGCCCGCTCGTGCGCACGCTGTGCATGGGCCGCCCGGGCGTCGGGGTCGGCCAGAAAGCGGTCGATGCACGCGCGCAGTTCGGCCAGGTTGTTATAGGTCGGCACTTCGGTTTCCGGGTCGAAGTGCCGCTCCAGCCCGCGGCACGGATCGCACACCTGGAAACCGCCCGCCGCCGCAATCTCGAACACGCGCGGGTTAAGCGCATCGCATCCGGCGTCCACACCATCCGAAGCCGTGCTGGAATGCAGGTTCAGATTCACCTTGGTACCCGCAATGATCCGCATAAACTTCTCGTTGTCGAAGCGCTGGTCGCGGTCCTGCACCAGGCGGCTCAACTCGCGCCCGCTCCAGCCGACGCCCCACAGCTTGAAGTCATAGTCCGTCAGCCCGCCGAAGAGCGACAGCCGGTTCACGTAGGCGGCGCCGGCGAAACTGATGTCGCAACCAAAGCGCGTACGCTCCGCTTCGTCCAGCGCTACCGGCCGATGCACGGTTGGGTCGCACGCGGTCTGCACGAAGACGTGGTGCGCACAGCCGGCCTCTTCCAGACGCGTCTCGAACTCGGGGCCCGGCTGGATATGAAAAAACGTGTCGTAGTGCGGGCAGATGTCGCGCCAGTAGGGCATATGGCGCCAGTTCTCCACGTACCAGAACGCCGTCAAGACGCCGCGTTGGCGCAGGCGCTGGGCAAAGCTCGCGCCCACCGGGGCCTGCGCCAGCACGATGGCGATCTCCGGCTCGAATTCGACGACCCGCGCATAGCTCCACTCGGCCATCAGTTGCCCGGCCATCGCGGTCAACTGCTGATTCGCGCGCTTGGCCTTGATGCCCTTGTAGATCGCGTCGTACACCGGCCAGCCGCTGGCGTTGTCGACCGGCAACACCGTGTGTCCGAGCTCGGCAAAGGCGCGCGTCAGGTAATCGAGCAGGGGCTGCGAGCCGCCGAACATCGGGCCTACAATCGCCACCCGCAGCCGCCGGTTGCGCAGCGCAGCGTCGACGACCGCCTCGAGTACCGTACCCGTCCACGCCTCGTGCAGCCGCAGCGTGGGGGGGTGCAACAAAATCTGGGGCACCTGTTCGGCCAGCGCGCGCAGGGCCGGCAGCGCGGCCACGCTTTCGGCGTCGCCCAGGGCCAGCGGCACATCACTCAGGTCGAAGGGGCCCTGCATCGCTGCCCGCGCGACGGCGGCGTCGGGTTCGCACACGGTCACCCGGAAGCCGCGTTCGCGCAGGGCCTGCACGTGGTAGCCCAGGCCCAGCCCGAACACCAGCACCGGCCGGTCCGCATCGAGCCCGGCCGACTCGAGCAAGCGCGCCGCTTCTTCTTCGGGGTTGTAGCGGCTGTGCAGATAGACACCGCCCGCACGCAGCGTGGGCCGGCGGCCCGCCGCCTCGATGCGTTCGACCGAGTGGCCCGCGGCGGCGCCTTCCAGCAGCGCCCGCCACGCGTGGCCCGGTTGCAGCGCGGCGGGTATCACGTGCACCACCCGGCGCAAGCGGTTGTCGTGTACAAGCTATTGCCCCCGCGGCCGGGTCACCGCGTGGTAAATCTCTTGCGCCGGCTTGAAGCCCGGGTCCAGCGCCAGGACGTCTTCGGCTTTTGCGCGCGCCTCTTCCGGTCGGCCCAGGTGCAGCAGCAGCCGCGCATGCTCGCACGCCAAATCCAGCTTGCCCGGGAAGAACGCGGCGAAGCGCGCGACCAGCGGCTCGGCCTCCTCGTTTCGGCCCATCGCATTGGCCAGGTCCAGGAACTGCGGCAGCGCGGCCACCGGCTCATAGCTCGATTCCAGCGCCTCGAACAGCGCCGCATAGGCTTCCTCGCGCTGGTTCTGCGCCAGGTGAACAAGCCCTTGGGCCGCCTGCATCCGCGCGTTGGCGTGTTCGCTCGCCAGGGCCTGCGCCAGCAGCGGCTTCGCCTCGGCCAGCCGGCTCTGCGAGACCAGCAGAATCCCCAGCTCGCCCGCGATGGCGCCATGGTCCGGCACCTGCTCCAGGCCTTCACGGTAATGCTGTTCGGCGACGGCCAGGCGCCCCATGCGTGCGGCTGCACCGCCCATCAGCTGGGTGCGTGCCGGGGGCTCTGCCTGATTACTCGCCCACGCGCGCAGGTGTGCCTCGTCGTAGTCGTTGCGGCGCAGGGCATCACGCGCGGCCTGCAGCGGATCCTGACCCGCCACACACGCGGCGGCCACCCACTGGTAGGTGCGGAAGTTTTCGATTTCCGTGGGCGAGACCGCGCGCACGCTCACGTTGCCAAATTGCATCGTGCCGTCTTCGGTCACCGGCATCATCGATTCGCCGGCGTGGTTGAGCGGATTCAGATGGGCCACGTCCAGGCCGGCCGCTTCAACCAATGCGCGCACACTTTCGCGCGTGTAGAAGCGCTGGTGCGTGCGGTCGAGCAGGCCCTCGTCGGCATAGGTCCAGTTGCCCCGGCCCATCATGTCCAGGATTGCGCCGAACTGAATGTTGGGAATGCTGATGACAAGCACGCCCGCGGGCTTCAACAGCGCACCCAGCGCGCGCAGTATCCGGACCGGGTCGAACAGGTGCTCGAGCGAGTCCGCACACACGATGCAGTCGAAAGAGGCTGCGGGCAGGTCGAGCGTCATCGT
>CAYMLC010000137.1:4484-8101 GCA_964390765.1 uncultured Nitrospirales bacterium | reverse complement strand
ATATGGCTCACCTGAGGAAATTCATCCGCCACGTCAAGAAGCATGAACGCGAACAAACAGCCACCGCTCACCGCCATGATGCGCCGCACCGAATACACACTCGGGATCCGCCAGAAGACGTAGAGCGCCAGGAGCGCCAGGAAGACAAACCCCAGCAAGCCGGCGAAGTCGCCCATGCGACCCAGCCAGGCGGGCTCCCAAGCAAACTCGTTGTGCAGGTCACTGGTGTAACGCTCGAAGAGCGAGAGCAGCCAGACCCCGAGTACAATGCCGACGATGCGGCGCAGATCGCGTTCGCGGTCGAGCGGCGGAAACAGCGCGAAGAATCGGCTTGGCAACAAGCTGACACGCCGTGCGGCTTGGGGGCAGTCGCCGTTATTTGTGTGTTGGCTCACACTCATAAGATAGGCTTGACGAGCCGACGCTCGTTGTCAGGTATTTTCCGAGTGTGTGTCGTCTGCCCGGCCGCCCCCTGCCAGCAAACGACTTAGCCCCAGTCTCGGGCCCTGTACGCGGAAAACACCTGTCAGAGACCTCCAGCTTTTCCACACATCAATCCACACCGCTGCCTCTAACTTAGCACAAGATTGCTCAAAACGCCATTGGTATCAAGAATACGCGTTAGGTGTGCAAGGCGAATGATGAGGATTCTATGAAGAAGCTGGGTGCCGGAATCTGGGCAGTATTACCCAAATAGTTCCATGTTGGAAGGGGGTGGCGGTGGATGGAACACCGCATGCAAATCGATGAGCACCTCGGCGTCGAGCGCGGCGTAGGCGAGTTGCCCCGGGCTGAGCGGGCGGCGGGTCCAGTCGCTGACTTGTTCGCGCTTGTCCAGATAGACCCCCAGTTCCCGCTCGCACACGTCGCCCAGCTTGTGGCTGCCGCCTTCCCCTTTTCGCGCCTTGCGGCTGGCGTGCAGCGTGTCATAGATATTGTGAATACGGATGCCGTAGCGCCTGAGCACCTGCTCTTCGAAGTACGCGTTGTGAATGACCTTTACGGAGGCCGCGTCTTCGAGCAAGGTCTTGAGCCCCGACCAGTCGTCGAAGGCCAGCATGTCAAAGACGTAGTTGGCTTCCTGGTCGGCCAGTTGCACCGTACAGAGGTCGCGCGGCTCTTCGAGCGTGGTTTCCACATCCAGCCCCAGCAGGGGCCGCTGGCGCAGGGCCTGCCAGATACGGGCCGCCTCGTCCGCCTGGTCGATGAAGTGCGAGGGTCGCTGCGGCATATGCGTGCCGCCGCGCTCGGCAAAGCAACAGGCCGCGGCACTGTCGGGCTCGGTGGGCAGATGCCCCACGTCGACAAAGGCTTCTTCGGGCAAAAGCGCCCGCCAGGCCGCGAGCACGGCGTCCATGTTTTCGGCACCGGGCGCGAGGCGCCTGGCATCGCGCGTGGCGAGGATCAGCGTGCCGCCGGGGCGCACGTGCCGCGCAGCCTCGGCCACGGCACGCGCCCGCCGGCCGGGGTCGCGCAGGCGCGCCAGCAGATAGATGAGCAGCACCGCCTCGTATTGTCCGGTCGGTCGGGTCTGATAGCCGAACGCGGGATAGGGGTCGTAGCCGGTGACATCGTATTTACGCAGGCGCAACCAGGCCACATCGGCCCCGCGGCCGCACCCGTAGCAGAGTACGCGCGCCTTGGGCGGCAGCCACCCCCCATCGATAAGCCGCTGCAGCACGGGTGCGGGTTCGGCGCGCGCACGCAACAGGCGCGGGTCGGGGCTATCGGGCTGGGGGTAGTGCTCAGGCGCGATGCTCACGGGGCTCCTTTCAGTCTCCCGGGCGGGCGTTCCATGTCAGTGCGTGGTGTAGCGCGTAAACGGCAATTTTTCAAGGGCGCATTCGGGGGGAGGCGGCGACCGTTGGTCTGCTATCTTCGCGGATCGAACGCGGCTACGAATAGGTGCCCCTATGGACCCACTATTGCGCCTGCATTTTTCCGGCATTGGCGGCACCGGCATGGTGGCCGCCGCGCGCCTCGCTATCGAGTTGGGGTGCGAGGTACGCGGCAGCGACCAGCCGCTCTATCCCCCCACCTCGGAACTGGTGGCGGCGCTGGGCGTGCCGGTGGCCAACGGCTATGCGGCCGCCAACCTGGACTGGCAGCCCGACGCGGTGGTCGTGGGCAACGCACTGAGCCGCGGCAACCCCGAGGTCGAGGCCGCGCTGAGCCGGCGCATGCGCTATCTGAGCATGGCGGAGTGGTTGAAAGAGTCGGTGCTGCGCGCGCGGCGGCCGGTGGCCGTGTGCGGCACGCACGGCAAGACCACGACCACCGCACTGACCGCCTATCTGCTGGACCATTGCGGACTGGCGCCGGGCTTCTGGGTGGGGGGCCTGGTAAAGGACTTCGATTTTCCGGCGCGGCTGGGCGCACCGACGGCGCCGTTCGTCATTGAAGGCGACGAATACGACAGCGCCTTTTTCGATAAGCGCGCCAAGTTCCTGCATTACCTGCCCGAGGTGGCGGTGGTCACCTCGATCGAATTCGACCACGGCGACATCTACCGCGACCTCGACGAGATTGACACGGCGTTCCAGCGCCTCTTGCGCCAGGTGCCGGCCGAGGGCCTGCTGCTGGCCTGTGGCGACAACCGCGCCGCGATGCTGACGGCGGATGCGCCCTGCCGCGTAGAGACCTATGGCCTGGGAGCGGCGTGCGACTGGCGCGTGGAATTGGCGCCACCCGATGACCTGGGCCGCACGCCCTTGCGAATGTACCGGGGTTCGGCACTGTGGTGCGAGACGGCCCATCCCCTGCCGGGCCGCCACAACGCACAGAATGCGCTGGCGGCGGCGGCGGTCGCGGCCTATTGGGGCGCCACGCCCGCGCAGGTGGCCGAGGCGCTGCCTGCATTTCAGGGGATACGCCGGCGGCTCGAGGTGTTTCACGCGGCGCACGGCGTCGTCTATGTCGACGACTTCGCGCACCACCCGACGGCCATCCGCGAGACCATCGCCGCTGCGCGCCTGCGCTGGCCGGGCCGGCGGCTGCGCGTGTTGTTCGAGCCGCGCTCGAATACGACGGTGACCCGGCGCTTTCAAGGGCCACTGGCCGAGGCGCTGGCGGGTGCCGACGAGGTGGTGGTGGGGCCTGTTTACCGGGCCGACCGCATCGCGCCGGACGAGCGGCTCGACCGTGCGGCGCTGGTGGCGGCGCTGGATGAGGCGGGCGCGGCCGCACGCACGGCCGACGATATTGCGGCGCTGGCCGAGGACGTGCGCGCGACCGGACGGGAAGGCGACGTGGTGCTGGTGCTGAGCAATGGCGCCTTCGGCGGCATATACGCACGCCTGCGTGCGTCTTAGGTGATACATCGAGACAAGGAGAGCAGCCGGTGGATAAGGAAGTGATTGTGTACAGCGCGCCGATGTGCGGCGACTGCATCAAGCTGAAAGACTTTATGGAACGAGAGGGCATTGCCTACGAGAACCGCGACATCAAGGCCGACCCCGCGCACGCCATACACCTCGAGGAACAGACCGGCAAGCTGGGCGTGCCTTACTTGGTGATCAACGGCACCTGGCTGCGTGGCTACATTCCGGGCCAGCCGTTTGACGAGCACTGGGCGCGCGCCTTGTTCGAGACCGCGTAGGGCGCGCGCTTAGCGGCTT
>CAYMLC010000137.1:0-4474 GCA_964390765.1 uncultured Nitrospirales bacterium | reverse complement strand
CCCCAGCCGCTTGCGCGTCTTCTTTCTTGCGGTAGCGGGTGTCGACATATTCGTCGAGCAGGGCGCGAAACTGTGCAGACAGTTCGTCTTTCGTGCCGGCGTAGGTGGCGTATTTCTGGCCATCCACGTAGACGGGACACACCGGATCTTCGCCATTGCCCGGCAGGCTGATGCCGATGTTGGCGGCCTTCGACTCGCCGGGGCCATTGACCACGCAGCCCATCACGGCCACCTTCAGCCCTTCCACACCTTCGTACTGCTGCCGCCATTGCGGCATCTGCGCCCGCACGTATTCCTGCGTCTCGTTGGCCAGTTCCTGGAAGGTGGTGCTGGTGGTGCGTCCACAGCCCGGACAGGCGGTGATGCTGGGCGCGAACTGGCGCAAACCCAGCGCCTGCAGCAGCTCCTGGCAGGCATACACTTCTTCACGGCGGTCGCCGCCCGGCCGCGGCGTAAGTGAGATGCGGATGGTGTCGCCGATGCCCTCGGCCAAGAGGATGCCCATCGACGCCGCCGACCACACCTGCCCCTTCATCCCCATGCCGGCTTCGGTGAGGCCGAGGTGCAATGGCTGGCGCGTCTTCTCGCTCAGCTCGCGATAGAGCGTAATGAGGTGTACCGGCACGCTGGTCTTGACCGAGATGATGATCTGCTGCTCGCTCAGGC
Organism: uncultured Nitrospirales bacterium; assembly: GCA_964390765.1. GTDB lineage: Bacteria > Hydrogenedentota > Hydrogenedentia > Hydrogenedentales > JAGMZX01 > CAYMLC01. Next base: position 3,808 of record CAYMLC010000137.1, on the reverse strand, counting down.
CACACGCCAGTGCCAGCTCGGTCGACTGCAGCGCCGAGAGGATCATGCATTCGTTGATGATCTCGTCACTGGTGCGGCCAAGGTCCTTGTCCGTGTTCTCTTGCATCTTGTCCATCACGAGGTCGGGGTCAAGCGAGCCCATGTTCACGCCGATGCGCACCGTCTTGCCGTGTTCGCGCGCGATCTCGCAGATGGTCGAAAATTGCTCGTCGTGTTTCTCGCCCCGGCCGACATTGCCAGGGTTGATGCGGTACTTGTCGAGCGCCTCGGCACAGGCCGGCACCTTGCGCAGCAGGCGATGCCCGTTGAAGTGGAAGTCGCCGATGATGGGCACGTGCCCCACCTCGTCGCGCACGCGCTGCACAATCTCGGGCACGGCCTCGGCCGCACGCGGGGTGTTCACGGTGATGCGCACGAGTTCGCTGCCGGCCTCGGCCAACGCGATGCACTGGCGCGCGGTGCTGAGCACGTCTTCGGTATCGGTGTTGGTCATCGACTGCACGCGCAACGGCGCGTCGCCGCCGACCTGTACCGGGCCAACCTGCACGGGATGGGTCGATTTGCGTGGAAAGGTCATGGTGTGGTGGCGCTCCGAATCCTTGCCGGGATTATCGCGCAGCGCCGGGGCGCGAGGCGAGGCGGCCCGGAATGCGGCGCGCTAGAAGAATACGACGCGTTCTTGCTTGGCCTTGCCGCAGCCGCCGCACGAACCGCAGGACTTGATGCGCTCGGTAACGAGGTCGACCGAAATGCGCACGTGCAACGTGGTGGCATCCGGCGCATAGCCGATTTCGGCGGCGGCGCAGATTTCTCCCGGGCCGCCGCTGGCCTGGCCGGTCAACACCTCGAGCGCGCTTTGCACGGCGATGAGGTGCTTGAGCGTGAGAAACTCCTCGACGCCCTCGGGCACCGGGTAGGCCGCGAGAAAGGCGTCGGGCTCCAGCGCCAGGATCTCGCCGACCGTGCGGCCCGCGAGTTGTTCGCCCAACAGGCTGTCGGCGCCGACGCCCTGGCCACAGGTCCGCTTGACGAAACGATATTCCGTCAGGCGGTCCTCGTCATCGACGGTGAGCGTCAGCAGTTCGGTAACATCACTGCACGGCATGTCAGGCTTCCTGCGCCTTCTCGATCTTGGCGGCCATCACGAAGTCGGCTTCGGCGAGGCCATCGATCTTGTGGGTGTAGAGCGTGATCTTTACCTTGCCCCACGCGGTCAGAATGTCCGGGTGATGGTCTTCTTCTTCGGCCAGCGCGCCCACCTTATTGGTGAATGCCAGCGCGCTCTTGAAGTCGGGGAACTCGTAGACCTTTTCCAGGTGGTGCTCGGCGATCAGCTGCCAGCCGTTGCCCAACTGCTCGTGCAGGCTGGCCAGCTCTTCGCCATGCAGGGGGTCCACGCCACCCTGGCAGGGTACGCACTTCTTCTGGGCCAGCAGGTCACAGGTTTCGGTAGACATGGTGACTTCCTTTCGGTTGTCGCTAAACGTCGATGACCTTGGGCGGCCGCTCGTACCAGATATTCAGGTCGTCGGTGTCGCCCAGGTGCACGGCGCCCAGCCGCACGGTATACGGTTCTTCATTGAAGACCGTGTATTCGGCTTCGATTTCTTCGATGTCCCACGCTTCGCCTTCGCGCGGGCCCTCGAGCAACAGCGTGTGGGGAAAGCTCTGCGGCTCGCCGCGCACGGTCAGGGTCTCGCCGGTGCCGGTACCGCCATCGATGCTGTCGAATTCCAGGCTGAAGCCATTGATTTGGTACTTCGGCGTGTAGCCCAAGCCGCGGTCGCCGGTCTTGATCTTGAGCGTGAAGTCTTCGAGACGCGGCATGGCTCAGCCTCCCATGCCCGCGGGCAGCGTCTTGAAATAGGGATTCGTGCCGGCCGAGTGATCGGTCTCGTCGAGGATAGCGCCAAGCAGCGGCACCTGCGCGCGGAAGGCGCCCTCGATGCCCGAGCGCAACGTGATGGTCGACGCGGCACAGCCCTGGCAGCCGCCGCCCATGGTGATGTACGCGGTGTTGCCTTCGACGCGGTTGAGCGTGATGACGCCGCTGTGCGAGGCAATGCCCGGATTGATTTCTTCGTCGATGACGCGCTGCAGTGCCGTACGAATCTCGTCGTCGCTGGGGATGTTGTTCAGCACCTCGGGCAGCACCACCGGCATGCCCGTCTTCAGGTGCGCGCGAATCTCGCCGCCGATGCGCTGCGCGAATTCCTCGTCGGTCTCCATGCCCGCGCCATCGCGTGCCACCGTCACATTGGTGTTGTGAATGGTCACACTGGCGACGCCGCCCGAATCGAACAGGGCGCCGGCCAGTGGCGCGCACCCGTAGGCCGTATCGCGGTCGCCGCAAACGAACGACATGCCATCGAGCAGGGGCCGGTCCACCATAAAGAGGGTCTCGCCCGTGCGCTCGTCAATCTGCGCCTTAATACGGATGTCGTCGCCGCCGCCGGCTTCTTCGGCCTCCATGATGCGCGGTGCGTGCACCACATTGCGCGGGGGCGGCGGCTCTTCGATAGGCTCGAAGTCTTCGATGACGGGCGCCTGCGCAGCGGCCTTTTCGGCGGCCGTGGGCTTGGCATGCTCGCCAGACGCCGCCTTGCCAGACGGCTGCTCTTCCGTGTTCTTAAATACTTTCGAGAACCAAGACATGCCGGAAATCCTCTGTTCAGTAGGTACGCGGCTTCGTTTTAAGCAGGACAAACCGGTGTATAGGCCTATTCCTCAACGGCGCAATGCTGAAAGAGCGCACACCACTCGGCGCGCTGCAAGGCGACCAGCCGCTCGGGTGCACCCGTGTGCCGTTGCGCGGCATCGAGCCGCGACACGTCCTCGATGAACGCGTCCGGCTTATAGCCCGGTATCCGCGCCAGGGCCGGGTGGTTGCCCACCTTCGCAAACCAGTAGCGGCTGTTGCCGAAGTCACCCTCGCGCCGGTGCATGATGCCATGCCAGAAGCTGCCGGTGGAATCGTGCATCGACTGGCTGAAGTCGTGGCTGCGGTCGAGCTCGTCGATGTAGAGCCAGAGCCCCGCGGCGAGGCCCGGCCGCCCGAACAGGGCCGGATGGTTGAGCGCCTCCTGCACGGTGGTGCGCTGCTCGGGCGTAGCGCCCTGCCGCACCACCAACTGCCGCATCGATTGGTCGAGCGGTAGAGCGGCAAAGACCGGTGCCAGCGCTTCGGCCACGTTGTCCGGCAGGTTGAATGCTGGTGTTTCCATGGTGTGCCCTTCCTCCAATTGCGCCCTTCCGAATACGCATGCTAGCATACCGGTCGCCTTCGGAGAGGTGACCGAGTGGCTGAAGGTGGCACCCTGCTAAGGTGTTGTACGGGCAACTGTACCGAGGGTTCGAATCCCTCCCTCTCCGCCATTTATCCCGCCTGTTTCGCCGTCGCTTCCACCTCGTCCAACGGCTGCTCGAAGCGCTGATATCGCGCGATCCCCGAACCCGCGGTAATGTACTCAAGCGCGGCCGGGGCGCCGTCGCGCAGATAGGCGTCGAAGAAGGCGAGCACCGTATCCTGTACCAGCGGCAGCAGTGTTTCGCCCGGCACTTCACCGGTGGCCGTAAGCGCCTGCAGGGGACTCAGCAGTGGCAGCACCGTGAAGTCGCGATGCTTGGTGCCTTCGATGGTCATCAGATGGACGGGGGCATCAGCACGCTGGAAGAACGACATGACCGTCTGGGTCACGTCGTCCTCCGGGTCAATCCAGCCGTCGCTGTTGATGAAGCACAGGGGCGTGGTGGACGTGGCCGCGAGCACATCGGCGGTGATGGGTTCGCCCCACACGTCTTCGGCGAG
>CAYMLC010000136.1:0-8106 GCA_964390765.1 uncultured Nitrospirales bacterium | reverse complement strand
GGGTGTGCTCGGCGATGGCCTGCGTGCGCACGAGATTGCTGAGCGCGAGCAGAAACCAGAACGGCTCCATGATGCGCACGATGAGGAAACTGATGGTGCCGAAGCTGTGCACCATAAGTGCGAGGGCCGCCGCGAACACGCCCAGACTGAGTCCGCGCCCCCACCAGTCGTCGGTCCAGAGGTAGGCTTCGCGCGCGGTACGCACCATCAGGAACTGCAAGAAGAGAAAGGTGGCCAGCCCCAAGATGCCGGTCTCGAGAATCACGCGCGCGTACTGGCTGTCCACCACCGACTCCCACCAGACGCCCGCACCGACCCACGGAAAGACGCCGCCCACCTCGAACAGCAGGTGGTGTACCTTGCGCCAGACGAGCAGGCGCTCACCCGTCGACTTGTCGACCGTAACCCCAAGGCCCGGCACTTCGGTGCCGGTGGCCGGCTCGGCGAAGGTATAGGTCACACGCTCGATTACGGCATCCGGCGCGACGAAGGGCGCGGCTAGGAGCCCGCCCAGCAACACGGCCAGCACGCTCCACTTGCGGCCCTGCAGCGCGAGAAAGAACAGGCCCGCGGCGAATGCCCCATAGCTGGCGCGCGAGAGCGTGTAGAGAAAGGGGATAAAGGCGAGCACGATTACACACGCATAGCCGAATACATAGAGGCGGCGCGGCGCCTCGAGCATCAGACCCAGCGCCACCAGCATCACGATGACGAGGTAGCCGCCCAAGGTGTTGGGCTCGGTACCGCCCGCGCCTTCGAAGGGCGAGCTGATGCGCGGCGTGGCGCCAATGCTCCAGATGCCGTAGCTGGCGACTACAGCAGCCACGGCAAAGAAGAGCAGCATCTGTTTGCGCGCGGCATCCAGGTCGCGTATGGCATGGCCGACCAGCCAGAAGACCATGTAGTACTGCAGCATCTTCATCATCACAAAGGCGGCGGTGCGCCCGTCCCACGCCGGCAGTGCGCGCTCGTAGGCGAGTAGGGTCGAGACGCAGGCTACGCCGTAGTAGGCGATGATGCCGGCATTCAACGGGCTGGGCGGCATCAAGGTAAGACGGCCCTCGAACGCGATCTTTACCATGACGCCCAGAAAGATGACGATAATCAGAATGTCGTCGTAGCGCAGATTGATATCGACCTCGCCCACACGGCCGGCCGAGACTTCGGGCGACAGCAGCATCGCCACGACGAGGATGTAGACGCCATAGTCGACGCGCACCACCGTGGCGCCGAAGACCAGCAGGCTGACCGCGAGCGCGGTGGTGATACGCAGGTCGCCCAGATAGAAGTGGATGGCGATGAGCACCACACTGCACAGCAGCATGAACGCGGCGAAGAAGGGAACCTCGAACTGGCTTTCGGCGATTTCACCGCGGCCGATTCCGCGTTCTGAACGCCACAGCATGGAGCTGGCTTACCCTGCCGCCATCACGCGAAGTGGTACCACTTGCGCTGCACGCGGCCGCCATCTTCGTAATAGTAGTAGTAGTAATAGTAGTGGCGGCGCGTCGTCTCGAGACCATTCAGCACGACACCGGCGATGTGGCCGTTTGCCGTGGTCAGCAACTTCTTCGCACGCTGCACGGTCTCGCGCCGCGCGAAATTGGCCGACACGACGATCACGCACGTGTCCACGTTGCTGGAGAGCAGCACCGGGTCGGTTACCACCAGCACGCTGGGGGCGTCGCAGATGATGGCGTCGAACTGGCCGCGGAACTCGGCAAGCAGTTCGCCCATCCGGTCCGAACTGATCAGCTCCGACGGGTTGGGCGGCACGCGCCCGCTCGAGACCATCCACAGGTTGTCGATACGCGTCTCGCGGATCACTTCGGCGGTGGGCACACCGTCGCGCAGGACATCGGCCAGGCCCGGCCCGCGGTCCATACGCAGCACACGGTGTACATTCGGGCGGCGCATGTCGGTGTCGACGATAAGCGTGCGCATGCCGCGGTCGGCAAAGGTGACCGCCATGTTCACCACGGTCGTGGTCTTGCCTTCACCCGGCACGGCACTGGTCACCATCACGATCTTCGGTTGCATCTGGATCGTCGCAAACTGAAAGTTGGTGCGCAGCGTGCGATACGCCTCGGAGATGGGCGACTTCGGATCGTGCTGCGTCACGATGCATGCGTCGATCTGTGATTCGTCGACGGTGGTCACGTAGGTGGCGCGCTTGGTGCGGCTGCCGCGCGGCTTCCCAAAGCGCATCTTCGGAATCGTGCCGATTACCTCGAGCTGGATATAGCTCGTCACGTCTTCAATGTTGCGGATCGACGTGTCGTTCAACTCGGCCATCATCGCAATGGCAAACGCACCCACCAGCCCGACCAGACCGCCGATGGCAAGGTTGGCCCACCATACGGTACCGGGCGTGGCCGGGGGGCTGGGCAATGGCAACACGCGGTCGTGCCGCTCGATTTGCCCGCGCTCGTTGTTGAGCGCCGTGCGCAATTCGAACTCGCGGCTGCGCACGGTATTGAACTGCTCGCGCACCCGCGCCACTTCATTGCTCAGGCGTTCGTACTCGAGATTCTGATTGGCCAACTCGGGGATGCGCGGAATCATCTCCTCGAGCATCCGCTGCAACGAGGCGATGCGGATGTCGAGCGAAGCAAGCTCCAGGCGCAGGTCGACCTCCTGGCGATAGATGTCCTGCCGCTTGCGCCACACATCGCTGCCCCCGGCCACCCCTTCGTCGAGCTGTTGAATGGTTGCCAGGATGATCCGCTGCTTCTCGGCGATCTCTTCTTCCAGTTCGATCAAGCGGGGAAAGCTGGGTTGATAGACGGCACTGAGATTGAGCTGCTGCTGCAACAGTTCGTCGAGTTCATTGAACAGCGCATCGACCACTTCGTCGGTCGGCTGGTCGAGCGCGGCGGGCAAGGTCTCGCTCGTCATCAGCAGCTCGGCCTGCAGCTCTTCCAGCTTGGCCTCGGTCTCTTCGCGGGTCACCTGCAACTGGGCCAGTTCGTCGTTCATGCGGGCCATCTCGTCGCTGACCTCGCCAAACTCGCGGAAGCCCATGCTCTTCTTGAATTCCCACTCGCGGCTCTCCGCCTCGAACAATTGCTCGCGCAATTCTTCGAGCTGCGACTGGTAGAAGACATGCGTCTGCCGCTCGGCCTCCATGCGATTCTCGCGCGCCAACTCGAGGAAGGCGCGCGCGGCGAAGTCGGCGATTTCGCTGGCCTCCTCCTGGCTGTCCGCACCGCGCGCTTCCACGCGAATCCGCGGCGAGTTCTCCACCGGCGTCAAGGCGATACGGTTTTGCAGCGTGTCGGTGTGGCGGGCCACGGCTTCTTCGCTGGTCACACCGCTCAGGGGACCACCGGTGCGCAGGTCGCGGCGCACCCGCGCGCGCACGACTTCCTCGGCCAGGCGCCGCTGGCTGATGGATTCGACCACCGATTCCGGCGTACGCGGCTGTAGCGGCGCTGCGCCCAGGTTCGGCAGCAACTCCTTTTCCCAGCGCGACTGCTGAATGATGAGGTCGGCGTAGGCCGCATACGTGGGCCGGGGCGCCTCGTACGTGTACAGCGCATAGCCGCCCGCCGCCAGCATGCCCAATAAGACACCCGTCGCCAGCAGCGCCCAGCGGTGCACCAGCACATTCAAGACGAAGCGGAACGTGTTGTCCTGCGTTGGCGCCTCGGGCTCGCTGCCCGGCGTGCTCAGGCCTGCACTGCCGGCCAGGGTCGGGTCGATGGGCGGCGTCTTGATCGGCATGCCGTGCCTACTCCCGGCGCGCTTCGGCGTCGAACAAGAGGGGCGGCGCGATATTGTCGCGGTGCGCCTCGTTGGTAAAGGTAAGCGTGCGGTCGGTGGTCGCCTGCGCCGGCCGGCCGAGCACCGTAGGCGTGACAAAGATCATGAGGTCGCGGTTGACCGAACTTTTCTCGGTGCGCTTGAACAGGTTGCCCAAGATCGGAATCTCGCCGAAGCCGGGCACCTTGGTCACGATGTCGCGCGTGTCGCTCGACACAATACCCCCGATAACCAGCGTCTGGCCGTCGCCGACGTTGGCCACGCTGCGGCTGCTGCGCACCGCACGCACCGGCACGCCGTTGGCCAGCCCGGTGGCCATGCTGACCTCCGGCTCGAGCTCGAGCTGCACGTAGGTGCCCGTCGCTTCGGAGTGCTTGACGTGTGGCGTGACTTCGAGCGTGATGCCGATATCGAGGAAGTCGACGCTGGTAATCGCGTTCAGCCCGACACTGGCCACTTCGGTAAAGGGAAACTCTTCCACCATTCGAATTTCGGCGGTCTTGTGATTGACCGTGCGGATATAGGGCGCGGCCAGGGTCTCGGCCTTATCGTCCGACGCGAGTGCATCGAGCAGCACGCCGACATCGATACCGGTGTTGATATAGCCGAGAAACAACTGGCCGGGCGTGGGCACCTGCACGGGAATGTTCAGACGCTGCCCGAAGTCGGGCTCGTCAACGAAGCGGCGGTCGAAGCCGGTATTCGTGCCGGCCTGCCCGCCCGATTCGACCTGTTCATTTGCGAGCGGGTTGTTGAGCACGCGCGCGCTGTTCAACAGCGCGTTCTGGCGTGGATTCGCGTAGTAGCCACCGCCCACGCGGTCGCCCTGGGCAAACCAGCGTACACCGAGTTCCCTGAGTGCCGTGCTCTCGACTTCCGCGATCTGCGTCTCGATGTGCACCTGCGTGATCTGCGTCTCCATGGCGTCGAGTTGCTGAATCACGCTGGTCAGATTTTCGAGTGCCGTCGGCGTATCGGTCAGCAGCAGGGTATTGGTATCGGGATCCATACTCACACTGCCGCCGGGCGAGACCATGGTGCTCAGCGCCTCGACCAGCACATTCGCGTTCGAGTTCTGCAGCGCGATGAGCTTGGTCTGCATGGGCGCGGTGCGCTCGCCGCTATCGGGGATGAAGCCCCCCTGCCCACTGCGGGTCACGCGTACCCGCGGGCTCTTCAGAATGGTCGTGAAGGCATCGGTCACGCGGGCGGTCGCCTCGGCTTCGGTCAGCCCGGCGATGGTCACATTGCCGATGAAGGGCAACTGCACGTTGCCGCCGGCATCAATCGCGGTGGTGGTGGTCAGTTCCGGGTGGCGAAACACCTTCACGAAGACGGCCTCGCCCGCGCTCAGGGGTCCGGCCTGCGCGGCGGCGTCCACCGTGCACACCAACGCAGCCACGGCGATGGACAACCTGGCCAGGATTCGCTGATGAGTTGTGTGCATGTCTCCCCTCCCGTTGCGCCGCTCAGGGCGCCTGCGTCATTTCGTCGGCGAGATACGCGCTTTCGGCCACGGGGTCGATACGTGGCGCCGCCACCTCGGCAGGCGCGGCCGCAGCGCCGGCATCCGCTTCGCCCTGGGGGCGGGCCGCGGCCGGTGGCTCGGTTGCCTGGGCCGCTGTGGCCCCGGTATTGGTGTCCGTCAAGGCGGCCTGACTCTGTAGCAGGTCGCGCTGTACCCGTATACGCTCGCGCGTGTCCGGCTGGATGCCGGGCACCCGCATCGCGTTGGTCATGTGCTCGACGGCACGGGCCAGCAGGCGCGCGCGCTCATCCGGATTATCGGCGCTCTGCGCGCGAACTTCATAGAGTTCGGCAAGGTCGAGGTAGTCTTGTTCCGGGTTCAGGTTGCGCTGCATCGAAGCGGCCTGCAGATAGCTCGACGCTGCATCGGAATAATTGCCTGCCAGCGCATGCGTGCGCGCCAACTGGCGCGTAGCCGGCAGCACCGCATCCGGGTCGCGCGCCTGATCGGCCGCCGCGCGAAACGCGGGGATGGCCACTTCGTACTCGCCGGTCTCGAGGGCTGCCAGACCACCCAGCAACTGCACGCGCGTCGACAGCGGATGGCCAGGATACTCGGCGCGCAGATAGTCCAGGTGTTCGCGCGCGCGTGCAGAACGCATCAGCGCGTCGTCCTTTACGCCATCGGTACTGCCGGTGTGGCGCGCCGACAGCCACGCCACGGCCGCCTGAAATCTGGCCTCGGGCGAGTCGGGCACACGTGCCACGTACAATTCGAAACCTTGTGCCGCCTGGCGATAGGCGCCGCGCTCGAAGGCTGCGTTGGCTTCAGCAAGCACCTCCTGTGGCGGGGCGATGCCCGGCTCGAGCACCCATTCATAGACCGAGAAGCCAGCGGCCAGCGCAGCCACAAGCGCGAGGCCCCCCGCGATGTTGCGCACGAGACGGCGGCGGCTGTGGCGATAGCGCCGCCGCCCGAAGTGGTGTTCGCCGCCGTGGGGCAGCGCGCCCGCCCAACTCTCGGGCGACTCGTCGTCCGCAGCGGCCGCAGGTGCTTCGCCCCATGACACCGGTTCTTCGGGCTCGGCCCTGGCCGGCCCGGGTGTCTGCGGCGCAACAGCAGCGGCGGTCGGCTGCGGCGTTCCTCCGTCGTCATCACGTTCCTGCAACGGCGGCAGGTCATCCGGCGCGATCGCGGGCACGGGCGGCGCAGCGGCATCGGGCACAGCTGGCGCACTGACGTCGGGCGCGGACGGCGCATCCGAATCAGGTTGCGGTGCAGGCACCCCAATCCACTCGGCGGCGAAGTCGCCCGCCACGCTCGCTTCGCCTTCGGAGACGGCTTGCGCTTCCTCCTCAACGTCCTGCCCGTCGTCATCTGATTCCGGCTCATCCGGCATCAGCAAATCGCGTTCGAGTTCCAGCGGATTCCCGACCAGACCGAAGAAGTCGTCGACCTCGGCGGCACTGGGCGGCGCAGACGCGTTGGGCTGTTCCGGTTCGAGCCCCTGTTCCTGTTCCTCTACCTGTTGCTCTTCCGCGCGTTCTTCATCCGCGCGTTCTTCCCCTGGCCCCTGCGCCAGCGTTTCCTCCTCCGCCACCTCGTGCCGATCGTCGGGCGCGTCTTCCGGTTCAGCTTCTGATTCGGTATCCGGTGCGATGGTGGGCGCTTGCGCGTCTGTGGGTGCGGCTTCTTCCTCGAACAGGCTGTCCCAGGCATCGGGATTCAGCGGCGCGTCTTCCGGTGCTTGTGCCTCGGCCATCGACGCCGCTGCATGCTCCGGCTGCTCTGCGTCTGCGGCATCGTCGGCAAGCGGCACATCGTCTTGCAGCGCCGACATTGCCGACTCGGCTTCGGCCACAGCTTCGGAGAGCAGCGCTTCGAGCGCCGTCAGGTCTTCCTCAGCGGTATCGCCAGGATGCGTGGCCGCCTCTTCCTCCGGCACAGCGGGCGAATCTCGTTCGGCTGGCCCATCGTGCCCTTCCGCCTGCGTGGGGTCGGCCTCATCGGGCAGCGCAATCTGCTCCTCAAGCCGCGCAGCCTCTTCCTCGGGCGGCGCTGTCTGTTGCTCGGGAACCGCAGCAGCTTCCCCGGGCGGCTCAGTCTCTACCTCAAGCGGCCCAGCAGCTTCCTCGGGCCAGGTAGCCTTTACGGCTGGCTCATCCCCAGCAGTCGACTCTTCCCCTGCCTCGCCGGCTTCCACCTCGTCGAACGCGGCCGCCGCCTCTTCCGCAAACCCGTCGGCCTCATCCGCGGCGTCAGCCTGCGGCTCGTCACCAAGCCGGTACATGCGGTCGGCATCTTCGAGCGAAGACATGAGCGACCGCGCTTCCGCTAGACTGCTCGCGTCCCACTCACGCGCCCCGCTTTCTTCCTCCGTCTCCGCGTCATCTGCGGCTTCTTCTAGCGGCTCCGGCACGTCCAGGGCTTCGGCCGCTGGGGTGTCTTCGAGGGCTTCTTCGTCTTCGTGCCCGGCGGACACGTCTTCGGATTCGCTGGCTTCGCGCGTGTCGGCACCCTGCAGGTCCTGCACCAGCGCGGCAAACGCCGCGGCGGCGGACTCAGACACTGGCGCTGCCGCCGCTTCAGAGGCGGTGGCACCGGGCGCAACGTCTGGCGTCCGTTGCGCGGTATCGCCACCGAGTATGTGGTCGTCTTCGTCAAAGGCGCCCGGTTCGAGTGCGGCATCTACATCCGCGACGCCGCGTTCGTAAAAGCTCAGCGGCTCATCCACTCGGGGCGCGGCGGGTGTTTCGTCCTCAGGCGCGGCTGGCGCACTGGGCGCGGCCGGCTCGTCTTCCTGCAAGGGCCCCCGGGTCAGGCCGGTCAGTTGAATAAAGTCCAGATCGTCGCGGCGCTGGCTGCCCGGCACG
>CAYMLC010000135.1:0-8116 GCA_964390765.1 uncultured Nitrospirales bacterium | reverse complement strand
GCCCGCGCTCAAGTCCGCCAGGGCCGCCCGGGCCACCTCGGCAATGGGGCCGCGGCCATTCGTCGTGCGCGCGAGCGTCTCATCGTGCAGGCACACCGGCGCGCCATCCCGGGTCAGGCGCACGTCCAGCTCGAACCAGTCCGCCCCGGCCGCAATGGCCGCCTCGAAGGCTGCCCGCGTATTTTCAGGCGCCTCGGTACTGGCGCCGCGGTGCGCAATCACCGCGGGCGGTGGCGCGGCACTGTAGGGCCCCGCCTTCTGGTGGCTGTCGGCGAATGCTGCCACGTCTCGGCGCCTCCTTCACGCGGCCGCGCAGACGGTGTATCTTTCGGCCGCAGCGGGAAATATGCCTATCCGGTTGATGTTTTTTCGATAGCGGCCTAGAATGCCGTGCCCGCTGTGTAGGTGGGCGCACACAACCATCGCGACCGGCGAGGACCCCTATATCGTGAGTGTAGAACTCAAGCAAGACCCGCCCCCGAAGGCCTATCTGATCGACTGGCTCGAAGCGCTCGACGAGTTGATCGAGAAGGAGGGCGTCGAAGCGGCGACCGAATTGCTCGAGCGCCTGCGCGACCACGCCGGCGCCCACGGCGCCCGCCTGCCCTTTACGGCCAACACGCCCTACGTAAACACCATACCGCTGGAAAAGCAGCCGGCTTTCCCGGGCGACCGTGAACTCGAGCGCATCATCAAGTCCATGGTCCGCTGGAATGCCATGGCCATGGTCGTGCGCGCCAACCGCGAATCCGACGGCATCGGCGGCCACATCTCGACCTATGCTTCGGCAGCCACGCTCTACGAGATTGGCTTCAACCATTTCTTCCGCGGGCGCAGTGAGGAGCACGAGGGCGACGCCATCTACTTTCAGGGGCACGCCACACCCGGCATCTACGCGCGGGCGTATCTGGAAGGACGCATCAGCGAAGAACAACTCGAAAACTTCCGCCGTGAAATGGCCAAAGGCGGCGGCCTCTCCAGCTATCCGCACCCGTGGCTCATGCCCGACTTCTGGCAGTTCCCCACGGTGTCGATGGGGCTGGGGCCCATCATGGCCATCTATCAGGCCCGCTTTAACCGCTACCTCGAGAACCGCGGCCTCAAGGAGCGCGGCGATGGACACGTCTGGTGCTTCATGGGCGACGGCGAATGCGACGAACCCGAATCGCTGGGCGCCATTACGCTGGCCTCGCGCGAGAAGCTCGACAACCTGATCTTCGTCATCAACTGCAATCTGCAGCGGCTCGACGGCCCCGTGCGCGGCAACGGCAAGATTATCCAGGAACTCGAGGCCGCCTTCCGCGGCGCCGGCTGGAATGTTATCAAGGTCGTGTGGGGCAGCGATTGGGACCCCATCTTCGAGCGCGACGAAGACGGCCTGCTGGTGAAAACCCTGGGCGAACTGTGCGACGGCATGTTCCAGAAGTTCAGCGTCGAGAGCGGCGACTACATCCGCAAGGCACTGAAGAAGTGGGACCCCGCCGTCGCGGACCGCGTCGACCTGTTGACCGACGACCTGTTGCGCCAGATGAAGCGCGGCGGCCACGACCCCGCCAAGGTCTATGCCGCTTACGAAGCCGCCGTGAACCACACCGGCCAGCCGACCGTCATCCTCGCGAAGACGGTGAAGGGCTATGGCCTGGGTGAGAGCGGCGAAGGCAAGAACATCACGCACCAGCAGAAGAAGCTGAACGAAGACGAGTTGCGCGATTTCCGCGGCCGCTTCGGCATTCCCATCAGCGACGAGTCGCTGGCCTATGCGCCCTTCTACAAGCCCGGCGACAACACCGCGCCCATTCAGTACCTGAAGAAGCAGCGCGAGAAGCTGGGTGGCTGGGTGCCCGAACGCAAGGTGCGCGCGAAGCCGCTGAAGGCGCCGGGCGACAAGGTGTTCGAAGAGTTTCTGCAGGGCAGCGACCGCGCCGCCGCCACCACCATGGTCTTCGTGCGCATCTTGGCCAAACTGCTGCGCGACAAGGAAATCGGCAAACTCATCGTGCCCATCGTGCCCGACGAAGCGCGCACCTTCGGCATGGACGGCCTCTTCCGCCAGGTGGGCATCTACTCGTCCATCGGCCAGATATACGAGCCGGTCGACCGCGAAAATCTGCTGTATTACAAGGAAGCGCAGGACGGGCAGATTCTCGAGGAAGGCATCACCGAGGCCGGCTCCATGTCGTCGTTCATCGCGGCGGGCACGGCCTACGCCAACCACGGCATCAACACGATTCCCTTCTTCGTGTACTACTCGATGTTCGGCATGCAGCGCATCGGCGACCTGGTGTGGGCCGCCGGCGACATCCGCTGCAAGGGCTTCCTGATCGGCGGCACGGCGGGCCGCACCACGCTGGCGGGCGAGGGCCTGCAACATCAGGACGGGCACAGCCTGGTCCTGGCGAGCACCGTGCCCAACCTGATCAGCTACGACCCGGCCTTCGCCTTCGAACTGGCCGTGATCGTGCAGGAGGGCATCCGCCGGATGTACCAGGAGCAGGAGGACGTCTTCTACTACATCACGGTCGAGAACGAGACCTACCCCATGCCCGCGATGCCGAAGGGTAAGCACGTGCGCGAAGGCATCTTGAAGGGCATGTACAAGTTCCAGTCGTCGCGCCGCACCACAGCCAAGCGCCACGCACAGTTGCTGGGCAGCGGTCCCATCATGAACGAGGTGTTGTCGGCGGCGGAAATTCTCGAAGACTACGATGTCGCGGCCGACTGCTGGAGCGTGACCAGCTACACCGAACTGCGCCGCGAAGCGCTGCAGGTCGACCGCTACAACCGCTTGCATCCCGGCGGACGCGCACGCAAGCCCTACGTGACCAAGTGCCTCGAGAAAGAGCCGGGCCCCGTCGTGGCGGCATCCGACTACATGAAGGTCCTGCCCGATGCCATCGCCAAGTGGGTGCCGCAGGGCGTGACCAGTCTCGGCACCGACGGCTTCGGCCGCAGCGAGAGCCGCGCCGTCTTGCGCGATCACTTCGAAGTCGATGCGCGCCACATTGCGTTTACCACGCTGGTGGCCCTGGCGGAGCGCGGCGAGATCGCCACCGATGTTGTGAAGAAAGCAATGAAGGAGCTGCGCATCAGCAGCAAGAAGCCAGACCCCATGACGGCCTAGGCCATCGCACAGGCGCGGCCGCAACCTGCATCCGGAAGGGGCATACGGAACATGGCAGAAAAATTTATCCTCCCCGAGTTGGGCGAGAACGTAGAGAAGGGCACGATCTCGAACGTGCTCGTGAGCGAAGGCGACACCATCAGCGAGGGGCAGTCGATTCTCGAGATCGAGACCGACAAGGCCGTCGTTGAAATCCCGGCGCCCGCCAGTGGCAAGGTGACCAAGCTTGCGGTGAGCGACGGCGACAGCATTCAGGTGGGCGACCTCGTGCTCGAGTACGAAGCCGGCGCCAGCGGCAATGGCGGCGCACCGGCGCAAAAAGAAGCTTCGAAGGACAAAGCAAAAGAAGCGGAATCGAAGGAAGCGCCCGCCAGGCAGGAAGCCCAGCAAGCGGAAGCCGAAGAGGAAGGCGAGCAGGAAGAGGCGCCGGCGCCCAAGGCCGAGCCTGCAAAGCAGCAAACGGCGGCGCAGCACGAGGCGAAAGGCGAATCTAGCCCACCGCGTGGCCGCCCGCAATTGCAGGTGATCGAGCGCGATGAACCGGCACCTGCCCGGGCACGCGGCACCGGCACCACGGCATCGCCCAGCGTGCGGCGTATGGCGCGCGAGTTGGGCATCGACTTGAAACAGGTGCGCACCGCCGACCCGGGCGGCCGCGTGACGGTAGACGACCTGCGCCGCCACGCGCGCAACGGTGGGCAGGAAAGTGCGCCCTCGCCGCAGAAGACAGCCGGTGCCGCGGGCGCGTCGTCCCGGCCCAGCGCCCCGGCCCAGCCCGCACCCGGCGCCGCCGCCGAACTCGACCAGTATGAACAGGGCGAGGACAAGTGGGGCGCCGTGGCCCACGCGCCGATGAATGCCATTCGCAAGGCCACCGTGCGCAACATGTCGGCCAACTGGACGAACATCCCGCATGTCACCCACCATGAGAAGGCCGACATCACCAACTTCGACGCGTTGAAGCAGCGCTACGCCAAACAGGTCGAGGCGGCCGGTGGCCGCTTCACGCCGACCGCCATCCTCATCAAGGCGGTAGCCGAGGCCCTGCGCCGTTTTCCCAAGTTCAATGCGAGCATAGACGCGGACAACGAGCAGATCGTGATGAAGCGCTATTACCATGTGGGCGTGGCGGTCGATACGCCCAACGGCCTGCTGGTGCCGGTAATCCGCGATGCCGACCAGAAGACCATTATCGAGCTGTGCACCGAATTGCCCGCGCTGGCCAAGAAAGCGCGTGACCGCAAGCTCTCGCTCGAGGAGATGCAGGGCGGCACCTTTACCATCAGCAACATCGGCGGCATCGGCGGCACCGGCTTCACGCCCATCATCCAGGCGCCGGAAGTCGCTATCCTCGGCGTGTCGCGGTCGGCGGTCGAGCCGGTCTACCAGAACGGCAGCTTCGCGCCGCGCACCATGATGCCGCTCAGCCTCAGCTACGACCACCGTGTCATCGACGGCGCCGATGCCGCGCGTTTCTGCCGGTGGCTGTGCGAGGCCATCGAACAGCCGTGGATGCTCTTCTTCGAATAGGTACGGCGCCCCGCGCGCTGCGCCCGATACCCTGGACAACACGCGCGCCGCCGCCGGTCCACAGCGGACCCGGGCGGCGCGCAGCATGAAGGACGCACGACCGATGGACAACGATACGCATCGCGCACAAGTAGCGGTATTGGGCGGAGGCCCGGGCGGCTATGCGGCGGCATTCATGGCGGCCGACCTCGGCCTCGATACGCTGCTGATCGACGTCGAACCCAACCCCGGCGGCACCTGTCTCTACCGCGGCTGCATTCCGTCGAAGGCCCTGTTGCACGTGGCCAAGGTCATCCATGGCGCGCGCGAGGCCGAACACTTCGGCGTGCGCTTCGGCGACCCCGTGGTCGACATCGACCGCGTGCGCGCCAGCGCGCAAGAGGTGGTGGCCAACATGACCGGCGGCCTCGGCCAACTGGCCAAGGCGCGCAAGGTGCGCTACCTGCAGGGCCGCGGCAATTTCACCACCTCGAACAGGCTCGAAGTTTTCCAGGAAGACGAGATCGAAAAGGTCGAGGCCGAACACATCATCGTGGCCGCGGGCTCGCGACCGCAGATTTTCGGGCCGCTCATCGATTCGCCACGCCTGATGAATTCGACCGACGCGCTCGAGATGGAAGACGTGCCGAAAAGCCTGCTCGTCATCGGCGGCGGCTATATCGGGCTTGAACTGGGCACCGTCTACGCCGCGCTCGGTTCGCAGGTGACGCTGGTCGAGATGATGGACCGCCTGCTGCCCGGCGCCGACCAGGACCTCGTGCGGCCGCTGGGCAAGCGCATCGAGTCGATGTTCACGGAAGTGCTGCTGAAGACCAAGGTCAACGACATGAAGCTCGCCAAGAACGGCATCACGGTCGAGCTGGAAGGCGAGAACCTGAAGAAGCCGAAGCGCACCTTCGACAAGGTGCTGGTCTGCGTGGGGCGCCGCCCCAACAGCAGCGGCCTGGGCCTGCGCAATACCGAGGTACAACTCGACGACAAGGGCTTCATCAAGGTCGATGGCCAGATGCGTACGCACGACCCCGCCATCTTTGCCATCGGCGACATTGTGGGCAATCCCATGCTGGCGCATAAGGCCAGTGCCGAAGGCCGCGTGGCGGCCAAGGTCATCGCCGGGCAACACGCCTACTTCGAACCGCAGGCCATTCCCGCCGTCGTCTTCACCGACCCCGAGTTGGCGTGGTGCGGCATCACCGAGACCGAAGCCAAGGAGCAGGGCAAAGACGTAAAGGTGCTGCGCTTTCCCTGGGCCGCTTCGGGCCGCGCCAGCACCATCAACCGCACCGAAGGCATCACCAAACTCATCGTCGATCCCGAGAGCGAGCGCCTGCTCGGCATGGGCATTTGCGGCGAAGGCGCGGGCGAATTGATTGCCGAAGGCACGCTCGCCATCGAGATGGGCGCCACGGCCAGCGACCTGGACATGACCATTCACCCGCACCCCACGCTGAGCGAAACGGTGATGGAGTCGGCGGCATCGATGTTCGGGCAGGCCACGCACATCTATCGCCCGACCAAGAAAGAGAAGTCGCCCGCCTGAGGCACGGCGGCGCCCCACACACCAGGCCTTTCCCTCCCGCAGCGCCGCCACGCGTTGCGGGCTTTGTATTGACGCGGCTACACTATTGGTCGCGGGCGCCGGCTGAAAGGGCTGCGGCGCGCCCACCACGTTCCGCAAAGCGCAGGAGTTTTATGCATGGCGAAGTTGGCGATTCTCGGGGGCAAACCGGTTGTCGGCAAACCGCGCAAGTGGGCCACCTGGCCTATCCACGACAAGAGCGACGCCAAGCTGGTCCGCACCATTACCGAGTCGGACCGCTGGTCCTACGACGGCAAGCACGAGTGGGAATTCGCCGAGCGCTTTACCGCCTATCAGGGCGCGAAGTATGGCATGTGCTGCGCCAACGGCACGGTCGGCATTCAGCTCGCGCTCGAGGCGTTGGGCGTCGGCGCGTACGACGAAGTCATCGTCCCCGGCATGACCTGGCAGGCGACGGCCGCGGTGTGCTGCGACGTGAATGCCGTGCCGATTCTCACCGACGTCGAGCCGGAAAGCTGGAACCTCGACCTGGATGCGCTCGAAGCCAACATCACGCCACGCACCAAGGCCGTCATCGTGGTGCACCTCTACGGCAGCACCTGCGACCTCGACCGCCTGACGCGCATCTGCCGCAAGCACAACCTCTACCTGATCGAAGACTGCGCGCATCAGCACGGCACCTTCTGGAAGGGCAAGGGCACCGGCAGTTTCGGCGACGCCGCCTCGTTCAGCTTCCAGGAATCGAAGGTGCTTTCGAGCGGCGAGGGCGGCTTCAACACGTGCAAGAAGAAAGAGACCTTCCTCAAGCTCTACAGCCTGCGCAACTGCGGGCGCCCCTACGCCGCCGAGCCGCCCGTCTTCGGCATGAAGCGCGCCGCGCACATGGGCACCACGCTGCACAGCGGCAACTTCCGCCTGACCGAATGGCAGGCCGCCCTGTTGCTGGGTGGACTCAAGCGACTCGATAAACAGGTCAAGCTGCGCGACCGCAACGCGCAATACCTCAACAGCATGCTGGCCGAGATTCCGGGCATCCAGCCCATGCTGCGCCGTCCGCAGATCACCCAGCAGAGCTACTTCAACTTCGCCTTCCGTATCGACCCCGATGAGCTGGGCGTGACCAACGAAATCTTCTGCGCGGCGCTGAACGCCGAACTCGGCACGGGCGACGCCTTCGAGCCGCCCTACGAGCCGCTCAATAACTGCGGGCTCTACAAGCCGCACACCAAGCCGCGCTACCGCATCAGCGAAGAATACTGGAAGGCCATCGACCCCACGCGCTTCAAGCTGCCCGTCTGCGAAGAGGCCAATTACCGCTCGGGTGTGGTCGTCCATCACATGATGCTGATGAACAGCAAGGGCGATATGGACCTCGTCGCCGCGGCGGTGCGCAAGATTGTCGACAACAAGGACGCGCTGAAGAACGTGAAGAATTGCAAGAACAACAAGTACAAGCCCCTCGGCACGCTGTAGGCGCGGACGGCACGTCGCGAAACCACATACCCCGATACAGTGGGGCAGGCTCCGCAGCAGGATCAGCTTCCCCGGGTCCGGCTGCGCTAAGGCGGACCCGCTGCGTTCGGCATTGCTTTTCCGCCGCCGCTAGGGTGTAGCCGCCGCGGCAGTGCCGCGCATCGCGCGCAACAGCGGCCCCACGGCAATGGGCTTCTGCACAAACGCGGCGATACCCATCTCCTTGAAGCGGCTCAGCGCCTCCTGTTCTGAATAGCCGCTCGTCAAGACGATGGGTGCCTGGCACCCATGTGCACGCAGCGCGCGAAAGGTTTCTACCCCGTCCATGTGCGGCATCGTCATATCGAGCAAAACCGCGCACACCGGCGCGGGCGCCGCATCGATATAGTCCACGGCGTCGCGCCCATTGGCCGCGCACACCACCTCAAAGCCGCCCATCTCCAGAATGTCGC
>CAYMLC010000134.1:1138-8155 GCA_964390765.1 uncultured Nitrospirales bacterium | reverse complement strand
GCGCCAGGCTTGCGATGTCTGCGCTGCAACTGAGCGGCAGGAGCAGGCGTTCGGGCCAGGTGCCGCACGCGATATAGCTCGCGCCGAGCGCGATGACGTGCCCCGGCAGCAGGGCGGCGTAGAGTAGGGGCAGCGCCAACAGTAACTTGAAGGGCCACGCGGGCGCATAGCCGAACGCAAAGTGGTGCTCGCTGAACAGCGCTAGCAGAAAGCCGCCACCAATCAGCGCGAAGAGTGTGAACGGACTGAGCGTCCACCACAACCGGCCACCGGGACGGCGCATGATGCGCAGCACCAGCAGCGTGCCGAGTCCCAGAAGGGCCGCGCCCGCATGCAGGGTTGCGCTGGCGGCACCGGCCCGTTGCAGAAAGCCCTGCGACGCATACCACGGCACACGCTGGTAGCTGCGCGAACCGACGAATGCATGTGTCGTCGCGCCCGCCGCGTTGGTGCGCAGCGCCAGAGCCTGGAGGGGCCGCATGCGCCCGTCTTCGCCAACACGCGCATACGCGCCCGGAGCGACTTCGGCGTAGATGCGCGGTGCGTTGTCTCCGCTGAAGCGCATCGCCAGGCGCCCTGCATCCAGCGGTGCCAGCTGCATTTCCTGCACGAAGGCCGGAATCAGTACCCCGGTCTTCAGGTAGCTCGTGCGCGTGTAGCGGTCGTAGCGATAGATGCCCGCGGCGGACTCGGCGCGTGCCTGGGCCGCCGGCGACGGCTCGCCTGAGGCTACCGTCGCTACGTCATCGCCGAGGTGTTGGATCACCGCACCGTTAAAACGGTTCTCCAGCCCGAACGGTTCGCGGTTGGCCGAGAGAAACAGGCCCATGCCCGCATCGGGCCACAACACCAACTCGCTCGCGAACCCCCAGATCTGGCCGCCGTGTGCCACCGCGCGCCGGGCGCCGCCGCGCGTCTCGACGAAGGCCAGGCCGCGCGCACGCGTGTTGGCGCTGTGCCGGAACTGTGGCGCTATCATTGCCGCAACCGATTCCGGCGTCAGCACCCGCGTGCCGTCCAGCTCGCCGCCGTTCAGGAACATGCGCATGAAGCGGCCCATGTCGCCGCCACTTGCAATCAGCGAAGACGCGGGCACGGTGTTTGGCCAGTCGTAGGGCGCAGGCGCCCATGCTGCCTCGCCCGTGGCGCGCGCATAGCCCGTCAGTAGATTCGGTGGCGGCTCGGCTGGCAGGTCGAACCGGCTGTGCGCCATTTCCAGCGGCGCGAAGATGTGGGCACGCGCATAGGCGCCAAATGTGGCGTTGGCCGCTTCGGCCGCAATGTGGCCCGCCAGTGCCGTGCCGTGGTTCGAATAGCTCATCACGGTGCCGGGCGGCAGTACGATGCGCGGCATGCGCGCGGCCAGATACGCGCCCAGCGGCTGCAAGCCTTCGAAGCGGCGTGCCGCAATACCCACGAACTGATCGTCGAAGCCTGCGGTATGCGTCAGCAGGTGGCGCAGGGTTATGGGCGTGGCATAGGGATTCAGCAGTTGAAAGGTATCGAGGTAGACGTTAACGGGCTTATCCAGGTCGAGCCGGCCGGCCTCTACCTGCTGCATCACTGCAATGCCTGCGAACAGTTTCGATATCGACGCCAGCCGAAATTGCGTGGTCGCGACGTCGACCGCCACACCATCGGGGCCGAAGCCTTCGGCAAAGACCACGCCGTCGCGGTCGACCACCACGCACACGCCCGCCACGCCACGCGCCTGTGCCTCCGCCCCTGCGGCGCGCAGTTGCTGCGTCATGGTCTCGAGGTCGGCCGCGGCGGTAAAGGACGCCATGAGCACGAGCGCCGCCACGATACGCATTACACTTGCCCCTCTTCCGGTCACACGCTAGATTGCAGGCGCGCATCGTAGCACGCGACACGCGTGAGAGGAGTTCGCCATGAAACGACGCACCTTTCTGCAATCGGGCGCGGCCGCCGGTGCGGCCCTGTTTGGCGCTTCAGGCCCCACTGCCCGGGCCGCGACGCAAAAACCCGAGGCGATTCGCGTGAGCGTGAAGGACGTCTTTACCCGCAATCAGAACCGTTCGACCGTGGCCAGCACGCGCGGCACGGTCTGCGCCAGCCAGCCACTGGCCGCGCAGGCCGGGCTCGACATCTTGAAGGCGGGCGGCAACGCCATCGATGCGGCGGTCTGCTGCAACGCGATGCTTGCGCTGACCGAGCCGATGAGTTGCGGTCCGGGTGGCGACCTCTTCGCGATCGTGTGGTGTGCGCAGGACCAGCGGCTGTACGGGCTCAACGCCAGCGGCCGCTCGCCCTATGACTGGGACCTCGCTGCTGCGCGCGAGATGGGGCTCGAGAGCATTCCCGGGCGCAGTCCACTGGCCTGGAGCGTGCCCGGCTGTGTCAGCGGGTGGGACCTGCTGTTGACGCGCTTTGGCAACAAGTCGATCGCCGAGGTGCTGGCCCCGGCCATCGACTATGCGCGTACGGGTTTTCCGCTCACACCGATTATCGCCGCCTCGTGGGGCTTCTCGGCCACCAACCACCCGACCCTCGGCGAGACGTTTCTGCAGGACGGCGCACGGCCGAAGTTCGGCGACATCGTGACGAACGCGCAACTCGCGGACTTCTATGAGATTCTTGCACGCGATGGTGCCCGTGCTTTCTACGAAGGCGAAGTAGCCGAGCGTATCGTGCGCTACAGCGAAGCGAACGGCGGCCGCTTCAGCATGCGCGATTTTACCGCGCACGAAGCGAACTGGGTCGACCCGGTAAGCAGCACCTATCGCGGGCACGAGGTGTGGGAGATACCGCCCAATGGACAGGGCATCGCCACGCTGCAGATGCTCAACATTCTCGAGAATTTCGATATCGGCGAACTGGAGCCGAACGGCGCCGCGCACCTGCACCTGATCGCCGAGGCCAAGAAGCTGGCCTTTGAAGACCGTGCCGTCTACTACGCCGATATGGACTTCGCCGATGTGCCGGTGGACTGGTTGATCTCGAAGGCCTATGCGCAAGAGCGGGCAGCGACCATCAACCCGATGCGCGCGAACAACAGCGTGCGGCCCGGTGACTACGAGGGTGACACGGTCTACCTGTGCGCGGCCGATGACGAGGGCAATGTGGTTTCGTTCATCCAGAGCATCTATGCCGGTTGGGGTTCCCACATCGTGCCGGACAAGCTGGGCTTTCCGCTGCAGAACCGGGGCGAATCCTTCGCACTCGACCCGGACCACCGCAACAAGCTCGAGCCGCACAAGCGTCCCTTCCACACCATCATTCCCGCCTTTGTGACGGTCGACGGACGGCCGCGCTTTGCCTATGGGGTGATGGGTGGCGACTTCCAGCCGCAGGGCCAGGCGCAGGTGCTGATGAACCTGGTCGATTTCGGCATGACGCCGCAGCAGGCCGGCGAACAACCGCGCCTGCGCCACTCGGGCAGCAGCTCGCCCACGGGTGGCCGCATGGAAGACGGCGGGCGCCTGCGTTTCGAAGCGGGTTTCAGCGATGCAGTGAAAGAAGAGCTTGCCAGTATGGGCCACGAGATCGACCAGGGGGTCGGCGCGTGGGGTGGCTACCAGGGCATCTACGTGCTTGAAGAGCCGCGCCGCTACTTTG
The DNA here is from genome assembly GCA_964390765.1 of uncultured Nitrospirales bacterium. Taxonomy (GTDB): domain Bacteria; phylum Hydrogenedentota; class Hydrogenedentia; order Hydrogenedentales; family JAGMZX01; genus CAYMLC01. The sequence continues at coordinate 4,576 of CAYMLC010000134.1, read as the reverse complement.
GCGGCAGCGACCCGCGTAAAGACGGCTGTGCCGCGGCGTATTGACCGGACCGGCGCAGCGGGTATGGCCGTGCCCCTGCCAACGATGAGGACAACCCGGTCCGAACCGGGCCGTGCGCGCCACGAACCCTGCTGCCCCGCAGCGTTTCGCTCGCGGGGCGTTGCGCGCGCGGTCTGTCTCTCGCGCTCACGCCCTTGAACTGAAGGTTGGCCGGCACGCCTGCGCCATTGCCGCCTTTACTCGCGCCTTGCTATCTTCACCGGCGTGTTGGCCCCAGATGAAAACCGCCCGGCGCGCTGGTGCGGATTGGAAGCGGAACTGGCCGAAATCGACGCGGCCGGCCTGCGCCGTGCACTGCGTCTGGCAGCGCGAGCGGGGGGGCGCCTCCCCCGGGCCGGTGGCACCCCCATCCTGAACTTTTCGAGCAACGACTACCTCGACCTGGCCAACGACCCCGCGCTCGCGCAGGCCGCTGCCCAGGCTGCCGCGACCCAGGGCAGTGGCGCCGGGGCCTCACGCCTGATGGCCGGGCATCTGCCCGCGCACGACGGGCTCGAGCGTCAGCTGGCGGCATGGTGTGGCCAAGAGGCCGCGCTCGTCTTTCCCAGTGGCTACCAGGCCAATGTTGGCGTGCTGGGCGCACTGGCCGGGCGCGACGATGTCATCTTCTCCGATGCGCTCAATCATGCGAGCATCATCGACGGGGCCCGCCTGTCGCGCGCCGCGGTACACGTGTATCGCCATGGCGACACCGCCCAACTCGAAACCCTGCTGGCGCGTTGCGATGCGCGCCGCCGCATCATCGTGACCGATGCCCTGTTCAGCATGGACGGCGATGTCGCGCCGCTGCGCGAACTTCGCACACTGGCCGACCGCTACGATGCGTTCCTGCTGGTCGACGAGGCGCATGCGCTCGGCGTGTACGGCGAAGGGCGCGGGCTGTGTGCTGAGGTGGGCATCCAGCCCGATGTGACCATCGGCACGATGAGTAAGGCACTGGGTAGTGGTGGGGGCTTCATTGCTTCGGCGGCGCCACTGCGCGAACTGGTGCTGAACCGCGCACGCAGCTTCATCTACACCACCGGCCTTTCGCCCCTGTGTGCCGCCGCGGCCGCGGCCGCGTTGACGCGCATTGCCGAACAGCCGCGGCTGGGCGCCGCGTTGCTGGCGCGGGCCGCACACCTGCGGGCATCGCTCGCCGCGGCGGGTGTGCCCACACTGCCCGGCGGCTCGCAGATTATCCCGGTGCCCATTGGCGATAACTGCGCTGCCCGCGACGCCGCACACGCCCTGCACGAAATGGGTTTGTGGGTCACGGCCATACGCCCGCCCACCGTCGCGCCCGGCACGGCACGCCTGCGCCTTTCGGTTACGCTGGCGCATACCCCATTTGATGTCGAGCACCTGGCCCGTGCCCTGGCGCGCGCGATACCGCGGGAAAGTGCATCGTGCGCGGCGTATTCGTAGCGGGTACCGACACCGAGGTCGGCAAGACGCTCATTGCGGCGGGCGTGCTGCGTTTCCTGCGGCGTCAGGGTATCAATGCGGTCTCGATGAAGCCGGTGCAGACCGGTGCCGAGACCGATGGCGACGGCACGCTTCTGTCCATCGACCTGGCCTTTCACCTCGAGGCCGCCGGCTTTGCGCCGCCAGAAGAAGACCGCGCCTGCATGGCGCCTTACGCATACGAACCCGCGGCAAGTCCGCATCTGGCGGGCCGGCTGGAAGGCCGCTATCCCGACCTCGCACGCATCACGGTGTGCGCCGAGACCCTGCTCAAGCGCTACGACTTCCTCGTGGTCGAAGGCGCGGGCGGGCTGATGGTGCCCATTACCGAAAGTGCGCTCTTGATCGACCTGATGCGGGTGCTCGATTTTCCCGTATTGCTGGTGGCGCGCGCGGGCCTCGGCACCATCAACCACAGCCTGCTCTCGCTGGCGGCCTTGCGCGCGGCGGGCCTGCATGTGCTCGGCATCGTGTTCAACGACCTCGAGCCCGAACCCAATCCCCTCATTCGGGAAGACAACCCGCGCACGGTGGCGACCTTCGGCGATGTCGAAATCTTCGGCGAGGTGCCCTATCTGCCCATCATCGAGCCGGGCGATGTAGAAAGCTGGCAGCGCTTCGAGCAGGCCACGCCCGGCCTTACGCAGTTGCTGGATTACGCCAAAGGCTGAGCCCATGGATGCACTTCGCGACCGCGACTACCGCCACCTGTGGCACCCCTACACAAACATCGACCGCTATGAAAAGGGGCCGTGGCGCTGCATCACACGCGCGGAAGGCGTCTACCTCTATGACGCCGAAGGTGTGGCCAAGCTCGACGGCATCGCCTCGTGGTGGTGTGTGGCGCTCGGCCACAGTCACCCGCGATTGCTGGCCGCTATCCAGGAACAGGCCGCCCAACTTCAGCACAGTATCCTCGGCAATCTCGCCCATGCGCCCGCAATCGAACTGGCCGCGCGCCTGGCCGCGGTCGCGCCCGGTACGCTGAACCACGTCTACTTCGCGGCCGATGGCAGCAGCGCCACGGAAGCCGCGCTCAAGATCGCCATCCAGTACTGGACCAACCGCGGCGAACGCGGCCGTACGCGCTTCCTCTGCCTCGAAAACGGGTACCACGGCGACACACTGGGCGCGATGGGGGTGGGTTTCGTGCCGCACTTCCACGCGCCGTATGCGCCGGTGGTGGCCGAGGCGGTGCGCCTGCCCGTGCCGCACGCGGGCTGCGCCTGTGGCGAATGCGGCAGCCGCGATGCGTGCCTGGCCCGTTGCATGCAAGCGGCCGAGCAGCTGTTTGCCGCACACGCGCACGCCGCCGCCGCCCTGATTGTAGAGCCCCTGTGCCAGGGTGCGGCGGGGGTGCGCATTTACCCCGCCGAATACCTGCAGCATCTGCGCCGCTTGTGCGACCGCCACGATGTGCTGCTCATCGCAGACGAGATTGCCGTGGGCCTGGGCCGCACCGGCGATTGGTTCGCGTGTACCACGGCTGGCGTCGTGCCCGACCTGTTGTGCATGGGCAAGGCGCTGACCGGCGGCTACCTGCCGATGAGCGCGTGCATCGCCACCGATGCGATTTACGACACCTTCCGCGATGGCCCGAACGGCGAAGACCATACCTTTTACGATGGGCATACGTTTTGCGGCAATCCCATCTGCGCGGCCGCGGCACGGGCCGCGCTCGAAGAGTTCGAGGCGGTGGGCCTGCTGGAGAAGGCGCGCGCAATGGGTGCATGCCTGGCCGAGGCATTTACCGCACTCGCGGCGCATCCGGCCGTGGCACACAGTGCCTGCCTGGGCGCCATCGGCATGGTGTCGATGGCCGAAGGCCCCGAAGCCGCGCGGGCCGCGGCACACCACGCGTGGGAGCATGGCCTCTACATTCGCCCGCTCGGTGCCAGCCTCTATCTGTGGCCGCCCCTGGTCGCCACGGAT
>CAYMLC010000134.1:0-1128 GCA_964390765.1 uncultured Nitrospirales bacterium | reverse complement strand
GGATGACGAAGTCGCAGCGATGCTGACCCGCTTTCGCGCCGCGCTCGATGCCGTCGCCACGGTCTCGGCGTCCAGCTAGATGGAACTTCTCGCCCCGTCCTTCGCATATACAAACGTGAAACCCGTGGCCAACAAAAGGGGCGAGCCATGTTCAGGTACACCAGTCTTTCCTTCGCCATTGTCGCAATATTGTCGGCCGGTGTGGCCGGTGCGGCGCCATTGCAATTGGTTTCCGACGACACCACCATGACCAGCGAAAACGAGCAGGTGGTCTTTCGCGTGGTGCGGGGCAGCGAGGCCGTGCCCGCCACCTCCGCAGCCATAGTTGCGCCGGACTACGCGCATCTGCTCTACACCGCCAGCATCGACCCGGAAGACCGCAGCCGCGTGGTGGTGCGGCCGGTGCCGGGCAAGGGCGAGGATGGCAGCTTCACGCTGACCGTGCGGGCCGGGGGCCAGACTGCCAGCGCGCGCTTCATGATGCGGTTGCCGGGCGAGCCATCGACCTTTGAAGTGCAGCGCCGCGGCCACATCTACTTTTCGGAGCCAGCCACGCGCACACTGGGCAGTGTGACGTCTATCGATGTGAGTGGCGTGGACGGTGCGCACTACACCTGGAAGCTGAACGGCGAGGTGGTGGCCGAAGGGCCTGGCGTGGATCGCTACAGCTATGTAGCCATGGAAGAAGGGCAGCACGACCTGTCTGTGGTCGAGCGTCTGAACGATGTCGCCCACACCGCAACGCTCGACATCACCGTGGTGCCTGAACCCGTGCACCCGCTGACGCATCCCGCGCGTTCCATGCTTCTGTCGGCGGCGAGCTTTGGCGTGGCCGATACCTACAGCAGCTTTTCCTGGTACATGGACGATGCGCACGTGGGCGATGGCCCTCAGGCTGCCGTCAGCTTTCCCGGGCCCGGCACCTATCGCGTGGTGTGCGTGGCGCGCGACCCGATCGTTGAGAATCCGCCTTACGCCTTTCGCAAGGTGCGCGTCGAGGTTACCGTGCCGTAGCTGCCGGGCCGTTCAGGCGAAGGCGTCTTTCTCGAACAATTGCCCGCAATAGATGCACTTGGCGTGCCGTGAGTTGTTCACCCGCGAACAGGAGGGGCAGCGCACGGCCCGCCG
>CAYMLC010000133.1:4040-8156 GCA_964390765.1 uncultured Nitrospirales bacterium | reverse complement strand
CTCGACGCCTCGCTGGAGGCGCGTGCGCAACGGCGCGCGCACGACCTGTTGGCCGCCGGGCACCCGCTCGACGTGGACCAGGTGCGCGCCGAAATTGCCACGCGCGATGCGCGCACGGCCACGCGTGCGGACTCGCCGTTGCGCCAGGCCGAAGACGCCGTGCGCATCGACACGACCGGCCTGAGCCTCGACGAAGTGGTCGACGCCATCGCGGCCCTGGCACGGGAGCGGCTATGTCTGGACTGAGGCTGGCGCGGCCGTGGCAGGTGGCCGAGGTCGACCGGCAGGCCGTGGCGCGCCTGGCCAAGGCGGCGCAGGTGCCGCCGCTGCTGGCGCACCTGTTGCTGCTGCGCGGCCAGGGGGCGGCCGAGACCGTGGCCGACTATCTGCGTCCGCGGCTGCACCACCTGAGCGACCCCTTCGCGCTGACCGATATGGATACCGCCGTGGCGCGGATTACGCAGGCGCGCGACAACCGCGAGCCGATTCAGGTTTTTGGCGACTACGATGTCGACGGCGTGGCGGCGACGGCCATTCTGGTGAACGGGCTGCGCCGCTTTGGCTGTGCGCAGGTCTCGCACGCCATGCCCGACCGCATGGCCGATGGCTACGGCCTGAACCCCGATCATGTGGCTGCGGCCCAGCGCGCCGGGGTGCGCCTGCTCATCACCGTCGACAACGGCATCCGCGCGTTCGAGGCGGCGGAGGCCGCACTCGATGCTGTCATCGACCTGATCGTGACGGACCACCACGCCCTGGCCGATTCGCTGCCGCCGGCCTGCGCTGTGCTCAATCCGCAGCGCGAAGCAGAAGACCACCCGGCGCGCCTGCTGTGTGGCGCGGGCGTGGCCTTCAAGCTGGCCTGTGCGCTGAACGGGTCGCCCAACGATCTCGACCTCGCCGCGCTCGGGACCGTGGCCGACATTGTGCCGCTGCAAGGCGAGAACCGTGTGATTGTGGCGCTCGGCCTGCGCCACATGGCACGCCACGCCCGCACGGGCCTCGCCGCGCTGGCGCGGGTGGCCAAGGTCGACATCCGCCAGATAGGCAGCGAACACATCGGTTTTCAACTGGGTCCGCGCATCAACGCGGCGGGCCGCCTCGCACACGCGGGCGCCGCACTCGACCTGCTGATGACCGATGAGGCCGGTACGGCCGACGCCCTGGCCCAGGAGTTGTGTGCCGTAAACGACGAGCGCCGCCGTCTCGAGGAGCGTATCTTTCGTGCGGCCATGGCTGCGCCCGAAGCCGAGGCGGGCACCTGTTCGCTCGTGCTGGCGGGCGAAGACTGGCACGCCGGTGTGGTCGGCATCGTGGCGTCGCGCGTGCAGGCGCGTCTGCACCGGCCCGTGGTGCTGTTGTGCGCGGAGGACGACGGCACCCTCAAGGGTTCGGCGCGCGCCGGTGAAGGCTTCGACCTGGTCGCCGCACTCGACGCGTGTGCGCCGCTGCTCTTGCGCCATGGCGGACACCGCGCCGCGGCGGGGCTGACCCTGGCCGCCGATGCGCTGCCCGCGTTTCAGGCGGCCTTTGAAGCGGCCTGTGCCGCGCAGTGCGACGGGACGATTGCGCCGCCGCCGTTGCGCATCGATGTGCCGGCCGCGCTCAGTCAGATTGACCACGCGCTGATGCAGGCGCTCGACCGGCTCGAGCCGTTTGGCCACGGCAATCCGCAGCCGGTCTTCTGCACATACAACGTCGAGGTGGTGGACGACTCTGCGCGCGCATTGAAGGAGCGCCACCTGAAGTTTCTGGTGCGCCAGGAGGGGGTGCTCTTCGAAGCCATCGGCTTTGGCATGGCCGAGGCACATCCGCCCGATGCGCTGCCGCCGTGGCTCGATTTGGCCTATGTGCCCCGGTGGAACGTCTACCGCGGCGAGGCGCGCATTCAGCTCGTGCTGCGGGACTTGCGCCCCGCCCCGGACGCTGCGTAGAACGAAGGCCATGGAATTCCGCCTACAGTGGGTGCGCGGCCAGCAGGGGGGGCGCGCGGGCCAGTCCGTGCCGACCTTCGACGTGGAGACCCGGCGCTTTTTGCGAGACGGGCGAGGCGGCGGGGGCTACCGTCCCTCTGCGGCTACGTATTGGAAGCGTTTGGGTATTGGCGTTGGTGTGCTGCTGCTTGCGGCCATCATGCACGTGGGCATCACGTATCGCGACCGGCACGGCAACGTGCAGCGCATTGCCCGGCTCGAGGACATGCCGCCGGAATCGCGCGCCAGGTATCAGGCCTTCCTGGCGAAGCGCAACACCTGAGCCACGCGCAGCCCTTAGGACACTGCATGCCTACGTGTATCGCACTTGAGAACGTGACCAAGTATTACGGGCGTCATGCCGCCGTGCGCGACCTGAGCTTCAGCGTGCAGACGGGCGAGGTGTTCGGGCTGCTGGGACCAAACGGTGCCGGCAAGAGCACGACCCTGTATATGCTGTGCGGGCTGCTGCGCCCGACGCGCGGGCGCATCTCGATTTTCGGGCGCGAGTTGCACGCCAACTTCATCTCGATCGCGCAGCGGATGGGCGTGCTGTGCGAGCGTCCGGCCGGGTTCGAGTACCTGACGCTGCGGCGCAACCTCCAGTGTCAGGTGCATCTGGCGGGCCGGTCGGCCAATGTCGAGCGCACACTCGACCTGGTGGGGCTGCACCACCTGGCCGATGAGACCGTGCGGCGTTTGTCGGTTGGCTTGCGCCAGCGCTTCGGCCTGGCCCAGGCACTGCTGACCGAACCGGAGTTGCTGATTCTGGACGAGCCGTGCAGCGGGCTCGACCCCGAGGCCGCACAGGAGACGCTGGGCCTGCTGCGGCGGCTGGCCGACGAAGCGCGGGTGACCATTGTGTTTTCGAGCCACCGCCTCGATGAAGTCGAGCATCTGTGCGACCGGGTCTTGATCCTGAACGAGGGTGCCCTGGTGGTGGCGGCGGAGACCGACGACCTGGTCAGCTACGACTCCGAACGCGTGGAGGTGCTGCTGGAAGGGGCGGAGGGCGCGGCGAAGCGCCTGGCCGGGCAGCCATGGGTCGAGGGGGTAGAGACGCGCAACGGGCGCCTGTTCGTGCGCCTGGGCGATGCGACCGTGCACCAGCTAAACCTGTTTCTGGTGAACAACGGCTATCAGGTGGCCGGGCTCTTGCCGCGGCGCCGCACCTTGCAGGACTACTTCCTGAAGGTGCTCCAGCAATGATGCGGCGTGTGTGGGCGGCCTTGCTGGTCGAGTGGACCAAGGCGGCGCGCCGCCGCATCACCGTGGCCGGTCCGCTGGCGGTGCTGCTGGCGGTGCTCGTCTCGGCGATGTTGATGCCGATCGTGCGCGACAATGTGAGCGACTATGGTTTTGTTTCGTTTGCCACGGGCCTGGCGCTCAATCCGCTCGGCCTCTTTTTCGTGCTGGCCTTCAGCGCGGGCCTGATCGCGCCCGAGGTGCAAGACGGCAGCGTGCGCGCGATGCTGGTGCGCCCGCTCTACCGGCGCGAATACCTGTTCGCGAAGCTGCTGCTCGGCATGGGCTACGCCGGGCTCCTCATTCTCACGGCGGGCGTCGCTTCGTGGGCCATGCTCTTTCTCCTGGGCGATGCACTCGGCGTGACCTACGGCGGCGAGCTGCTCTATTCGCCGGGCGCCATGCTGCGCACCTATTGGCTGGGCGCGGCGCTCGCGCTGTTGCCGCAGTGGGCGGCCGTTGCTTATGGGCTGCTCGTCAGTGCGTGCTCGCGCAGCGGCGTCGCGGCGGTCACCATTGCGTTCGGCGCCTGGCTGATGCTCGACGTGGCGAAGTACCAAGCGAACATACCGCACATCTGGGTGGCCACCTATCTCGATGTGCCGTGGGAACCCTTTATCGACCGCGTCAACGGCATCGAGAGCAGCTGGCTGCAGCGCATCCTGCCTACGGTTCAGGTGTCGGCCATTACGTGGGGCCTCGCCACGGCGGGTGCGGTCTTTGCCTTGAACCGCCGCAACATCTGCCGATGAATGCACTGGCCTGGATACTGGCGGCGGGGGCCCTGCTGCTTGAGCCGCAGGATATGCCGGGCCTGCGTGCGGGTCCGCCCAATCCGCTGACCGGCGAAGTACGCGGCAACTATCGCCATGCCGATGTCGATGGCGACGGCTACGCC
>CAYMLC010000133.1:0-4030 GCA_964390765.1 uncultured Nitrospirales bacterium | reverse complement strand
ACCTGGTGATGCCGGGCCTCGTCTGGCGTCAGGAGCAGGGGCGGTTCTCGGCCGCCGGCCGTACGCCCTATCCCGAATTTGCCGAGCCGCCGCGGCTGGATGTGTGGGAGGGGCGGCTCTACCTGCGCTTCGGCGACCGCCTGATCATTCTGCGCTGGGCCGATGGCGCCTGGCAGGACGTGCATTCCCAGGGATTGCCCTGGCCGCCCGCCGCCACCCAGGCCGACCCCAGCGCGTCGGCGCGTTCGTACCTGCTGCTCGACCGCTTTCTGCACGACCTCGACGGTGATGGCCGCCCCGAGATGCTGGCGCCTTCGGCACATGGCCTGCAGATTTACCGCTGGGACACCGACCAGGGCGCCTATCGCGCGGCGGCGCTGCTCGACATCCTCTCGCGTCCACGCGTGAAGGCGCCGCCCGCGCAGACGCTGTGGCCGCCCGAGCAGCGTGTGCTGCGCCTGCCCACGCGCCAGGCCCTCTATCGGCTGACCGTAGAGGGTGCGCGCGTGCGCGTGCTCGAGCAGGCACCGGCCGCCGCCGGTCAGCAGCAGTGGCGTGTGGTGACCTATGCGCTCGACCCGGCACGGGATTTCGCCCTCACAGACGCGGCGCCGGAGGTGCGCACGGCCACGTACGGCCACTATGTCGAGCCGGTGCAATTGACGCAGACGGGCGCGCCAGCTTTCGCCGGTGGCCATTGGAGCTATACCGAGAGCACGGTCGTGCCGCGTCCGCTGTATGTGACCGAGGCCCACCTGCCGGAGCAGGCGCCCGTGCGGCGGCGCAGCAATGTGTTTCGCCCGCGCTGTCTCTTCGCCGATGTTGACCAGGATGGCGACCGTGACCTGCTGGTCGAGCACACGCACCTGTTCGACGGTGGCACGCGCGAAACCGTGGCGCGGCTGCTGGGGCGTGCGGCGGTGGACCATGAACTGCGCATGTATCCGCTCGAAGACGGCCGCTTCGCCGAGACGCCCGCCTGGCAGGTGTTGCGCACTGTGCGGCTGCTGCACCCGCCGCGGGTGGCGGGTCCGCACTTCGAGCTGTACCGGGCGGGCGAGCTCTTCGATGTGACCGGCGACTTCGACGGCGATGGCCGCAACGACCTGGTTGTGTACGAGACGCCCACGCGCATCGCCATTTACCTGGCGCAGGAAGACGGTTTCGCGAATGAAGCGGCGGCTGCGGCCACGGTGCCGGTGGCGGCGCGCTATGCCTGCACCGATATCGATGGCGACTCACGCGCCGACCTGGTGGTGCGGTGGATCGATTCGGATGCAGAAGAGGGCGAATCCTTGACCCGCGTCTGGTTCTCGCGCGAGGTGCAGCCATGAGCGCGCTGCTGGTGCTTTGGGCGGCAACGGCCGGCTTTCTGGATGCCACGGTCGTGCCCGTGCAATCCGATCGTGCGGCCTGCACCTTCCTGCCCGTGAACGCCGACGCCCGCGCCGACCTCGCGATTCTCGACGCGGAGACGCTGACCATTCTCTTCAGCGAACCCGTGCGCAGCTTGCAGACCGTGCCGCTGCCCGAAGGCGCATCGGCCGTCGACTTCGCCGACCTCAACGGCGATGGCGCGCGCGAGTGCATCGTGGTGGCGGGTGAACAGGTGTATCAGTCCGTGATTACCCCGAGCGAGGCGCCGCCGTTCCAGCCCTTGTTCCGTGCGCCCGGGCCCTTCGCCTCGCACCGCGATGCGCCGTTCTTTCACGTGCTCGGTGTCACGTGGGAAGGGCGTACGGTGCTGGCCTTGCCCGGGGCCGCACAGTTGGAGTTGCGCAGTGCCGACGGCAGCGTCGTGGCCGCGTTCGACCTGGCGCGCGAGCGGGCAGGCGGGGCCGAGCCCTTTACCGTCTGGCCCAGCCAGCCCAGCCAGGCCGCTCCCGCGGGCGCCCTGGAATGGCGTGTGAACCACCTGGTCACCTTTACGCCGGAACTGCCGGCACCGCTGGCCGAGCAGATGCTGGCCCCGCGCACCGAGCGCCGTGCGACCCTGCGCCAGGCGCGCGAAGTGGCCAGTCAGCCGCCCAGCTTCTGGCCGTGGTTTCCATTGCGGCCGGGCGGCGAAGACGAGGTGCGGGTGTTGTACGCACACGATGCCGGGCAGCAGCAGACGCTCGTGCGTCTGCAGGATTTCACGCGGCCCGCATCGGCGGCGGTGGGGCAGGTGGGTCCGGTGCGGCGCTACCCCGGGCTGTTGCTGCATCCGGCCGAGGGCATGCCCGACTTTGATGGCGACGGCCACCACGACCTGCTGCTGGTGTCGAGCGAGTTGCCTGCGCCCACGGTCGACCGCCTGAGCCAGGCGCTGGTCGAGGGCGTCTGGGCCACCCAGCTAGCGGTGCACCGCTACGACCCTGTGCGCGGACGCTTTGCGCCACGGGCCGCGGGGCGCCTGCGGATCGAGGTGCCGCTGATGTGGGCGTTGCGCCTGACGGCCGGTGCGCCATTGCGCCATCTGGTGGCGGGCGATGTCGATGGCGACGGCTTCGCCGACCTGGGCCTCAGCACGGGCAACCGCCGCTATACGGTGTGGCGCTGGCGAGAAGACGGGTTCACCGGCACGCCCTATGTGCATACCGCCGGGCACGCGCTTACGGAGTTGGTCTTTGCGGAGCGGCGCGGACCGGGCGAGCGTATCCCCGCCATTGTGCTGCGCGGGGGCGACAACCTGTACGTGTTGCGCGCGCCGGACTGAGCGCTCACTCCGCTGCCGCGGGTTGCGCACGATGCCAATCGCGATAGCGCTGTGCCGCAGCTGCCGCCTCGGCATCGCGCCCGTAGTGCCGGTGGATGCGCGCCAACTGCATCGCCGCGTGCCGCACCGCGTTGGGCGCACCAGTTGTACGCCCCGTTTCCGCGGCGGAGAGGGCCGCATTGTAGGCGGCGATGGCCTCGTCGATGCGGCCCTGCTGTTCGAGCAGTTGGCCGCGCAGCGCATGCAGCCCCAACACGCCGGAGGGCGGGCCACCGTGCTGGGCCAGTCCCTCGTCGACCAGGGCCAGCGCGCGCACGGGCTCGCCCCATTGCAGCAGCGTGCGCGCCTCCGCCAGGGCCAACCGCGCGTGCCAGGCTTCGCCCAATTGTTCACGCGCCGCGGCCCACGTTTCGCGCACGGCTTCGCGTTCGTCCAGCTCGGCGTACAACTGGGCCAGTGTCTCATACAGCGCGGCGACATCCTCGGGCGCCCGGGCGCTCGCCAGGGCCGCCTGCACGCGTGCGATCCCGTCGCGCGGCGACAGCAGGTTGCGGGCTGCACGCGCCACGGCCTCTGCCTGGCTGGCCGCTTCGGTTTCCGGCGCCGACAACGAACGCACGCGAAGCGGGTCGCGCGAATCGCCGCGGCCCTCCGCAGCGCCTGAACGGGGGGCCATGGTGGGGGCGTCGCGCTTGTTGGTGCTCAGGGCCACCGCCTGCTCGCGCGTGGTACCCGGGCGCGCTTCGAAGCGAAAGCCGCGCTCGCCGGCGGCCGCGGTCGGGGTCTGGGCCTGGTTCGAGGCATACCAGTAAGCCCCGCCCAGTGCGGCCATGAAGACCACACTGAACGCGATAAGCAGGGCAATCTGCTGGCGGTCCATCGGGCGCCGGCCTAGGGGGTGGGTTCGCCTTCGGCGAGGGGCGGCTCCGAGGGCTCGAGCAGCACGGTGCCGGTCACCTGGATGTCGTTCGTTACACGATCCACGCCGATGACATTGGCGGCAATCTGCTCGGCCAACTGCTTCTGTGGCTCGCTGTCCACGGTGCCGGACAGGATGCAGACGCCATCATCGACTTCGACGTCGAGGTCGAACAGGCTCAGGTGCCGGTTCAGAAAAATCGCCGAGCGGATGCGATTCTCGCGCCATTCATCGCTCACCTGCTGCGTGACGGCCGCCACCGGGTCGGCCGCCTGGTCGCGCGGGCGCAGGGTAAGGTTGTTCACCACCTGCTTCACCCCGCGCGTCTGGCTGGCCAGCCGTCCGATGCGCGCCTTCTGTGCTTCGGTCTGGACACGTCCGTGCAAGGTGACCACACCGTTGATGGTCGTGAC
>CAYMLC010000132.1:7668-8184 GCA_964390765.1 uncultured Nitrospirales bacterium | reverse complement strand
TGCTTGAATGCGCCTCTTCTCCCGCCGCTCCGCTCCCGGGCGCGCACCGGCGCCACAAGCGCTTGGCGCGGCGCCCGCAGACGTTTCATACTGCGCGCGAACGTTGGAGTCCCCGCCTATGCCGCGGCCCCCGCAGTTTCTTGTGGTCGATGGCTATCCGCGTGCCAGCCGCGACCGCTTCGACAGCATCGGCATGCGCCAGGCCTGGAAGCTCTATGTCGACCTGGTGGCACGCCACACGCCCGAGGCCCAGGTCGACGTATGGCTGAGCAGCGAGCCGGGCCATGAGACCCCGCCCGACGACGCTACCCTGCGCCGCTACGACGGGGTGCTGTGGACGGGCTGCGACCTGACCGCCTATCACGATGACCCACGTGTACACCGGCACGTGGCCCTTTGTGCGCGTGCCTTCGACCAGGGCGTGCCGCAATTCGGCAGTTGCTGGGCATTGCAGATTGGCGCGCTGGCCGCCGGTGGCCAGGTGGGTCCCTGCCCCGGTGGCCGCGAAGTGGGCAT
>CAYMLC010000132.1:5372-7658 GCA_964390765.1 uncultured Nitrospirales bacterium | reverse complement strand
CGCCTGGCGCTGACCGATGCCGGACGCGCCCACCCCATGTTTGCCGGGCGCGCGCCGGTGTTCGACGCGCTCGTGATTCACGATGACATGGTGACGCGCCTGCCGCCCGACTGCATTGTGCTGGCCAGCAATGCCTGGTCGCCGGTGCAGGCGGCCGAGATCAGGGCGGGCCGTGGCATCTTCTGGGCCGTGCAGTACCACCCCGAATACAACCTGTACGAACTGGCACGGCTGCTGGCGCTCAATACCGAACGCCTGGTGACCCAGGGCTACGCCGCCGACGCAAACGCCGTGCACCGTTTCGTGGCCACGCTCGATGCACTGCACGCCGAACCCACGCGCAAGGACCTGCGCTGGCAGTTGGGCGTGGATGAAGAAATCGTGAACGAGGCGCACCGCGAGCGAGAATTCGCCAACTGGCTGCGCGCATACGTGCGCCCCAGATAAGGAAGGGAGTGCCGCCCAAACTGCTGCGGACGGCACTCCCTCAAAGACGACCCGACGCTTGCGTTATCACTCCGCGCGGGCCGCATCACGTGCCCAACGGGCGCGGTCAGGTCTTGAAGGCTGACGTCCGTGTCTGCTCGGCAACTTCCCTGTCGCGTCCTTCCAGGAGGGTCTATCGGCCGGGCACCGGCGAAACTTTAGCGGGCATGGCGATGCGGCCACCTTTTGCGTGCACGCCGCCATATGGTGCATAGTGGAACACTTCAAGGACACCCCATACCCAACCCACAACGTCGAGGACCCATGCTGCTTCCCGCCATCCGCCCGCTCGCCCTGTTCACACTCGCCACCGCTTTCACTCTTGCCGCATCCGCTGAGACCATCATGGTGACCTCGGCCGGCAACGCCGACACGCAAGGCACCCTGCGCAACGCCATCAATCAGGCGATCAACAATGCCGATGCTATCGACGTCATTATGATCGACAACGACGCCTTGCCCCCCGGCACCATCATCACCCCCAGCGGCAATCCCTTGCCGCCCTTGCCCACCGGGGTGACCATCGTCGGCGGGAACGCGGTGCTCGATGGCTCGCTACTCGACTTCGGCTCCGGCCTCCAAGCCAGCGGCAACAACATCGTTATCTCCGACCTGACCATCGTGAACTTCCGCGGCTTCGGGGTCGAACTGAACGGCGACGACAACCGGCTGCTCGGCTGCCGCATCGGCACGGACGGGCAGCAACTGCTTTCGAATATCGCCGGCGGGGTATACGCGAGTGGGGAGGATATTCTTATAGGCGGGACGACCGTCGCCAACCGCAATATCATTGCGGACGACGACGTCGCGATTGAGGTCGAGCGGGCGAACAACGTGCGTATCCTGAACAACTACATCAATTTCGATGAGACCGGCCGCATCCTCCTGGGCATGGATGAAGGCATCGATATTGACAATAGCGATATCGTGACCGTGGGCGAGCCCGGGCTCGGCAACCTGATTGGTGCGGATGCACGCGCCACGGCACTGCGCATAAATCGCGGCGTCGACCATACCGTGCAGGCGAATCTGTTCGGACTCAATATCGATCGTGATGCCGTGGCGGGGCGCGCGGGGCGGGCCATCCGCGTAGCGTCAAGCGTCGTCGCCATTGGGGGCGTCAATCCCGGCGAGGGCAATGTGATTGCCACGGCGGATGAGGGTATCGAGGTGGGCAGTACGGCTTCGAATGTCGCCATTCGCGGCAATGCCTTGGGTATCGACCCGGACTCGGGCACCGTGTGGCAAGACGGCACCGGCGAAGGCATCGAGATTATCGGGCCCGCGCGCGAAGTCACCATCGGTGGCGCGGTGGGCCAGGCGCGTAACACCATCACCGGGTGGCGCAACGGCATCTGGCGCAACTTCGCGGGCGTAGACTCGTCTGACCAGAATGTCGCCATCCGCGCCAACAGCATCTACGGTAATGTGGGCCGGGGCATTCGCTTCGCTTCGCCCGTACCAGAGGTGGACACCGCACTGCGCGTACCGGCACCGCGCATCAACGCCTACAACGACGAGACGGGTTTTCTACAGGCCACGGTCACGGGCAACAACATCTTCGGCGAGATCGATTTTTATCTCGACGACCTGGATGAAGGCCGCACCTTTCTCGGCACGGCCGACGTCAACTTCGGCACGCCCAACAACGCGGGCAGTATTACGGTCGACCCGGCCATGGTGGGCAATCAGCGCATCACCGCGATTTGGACCACGAGCTTCGAGAACAGCTCGCCTTTCAGCGCCCCGGCCAATGGCGATTTGTTCGACTATCAGACCCTGTTTGTCCCAAGCGGGCGT
>CAYMLC010000132.1:0-5362 GCA_964390765.1 uncultured Nitrospirales bacterium | reverse complement strand
AGGGTTTGCATTCACCTGGTTTCCGCTTGTGGGCGGCGGGTATCGGCGTTGTGTCGACCCGGATGGCGGCCGCGCCTTCTCGAGCGGCTTTACCGTTGAAGAGACGTTTACCAGCACCAACGGGTTACCCACCACCATCGACCTGCCCGCCGGCAAGACCTTCAGCTTCTTTGGCGAGGAATACAGCCAGATCGGCGTGAGCGCGGCCGGCGTGCTCACGCCGGGCGGCACGGTGCCCGAAGGCGCCGATGACAGCGAGGCGTCGCACTTTGCGGTACCGCGCATCAGCGTGTTGGCGCAGAACGCCTCGGGGCTGAGCGAGCTGGTCTACGGCTTCAATGACAACAGCCTGTTCGTGCAGTGGGATGGCTTCACGCCAGACCAGTCCTTCGGCGTGACGCGCGTCGAGGCGCGGCTCTACTTCGACGGACAGATTGACGTGCGCCTGCTCGAAAAAAACGAGAACGAAAGTATCCTCGGCCTGTCCAACGGGGGCGGCATACCGGCGGATTATGCGCCCAGCCGCTTCGAAGACTCGGTCACCTGTGGCGCGCCCCCGTGTTACGCGAACTGCGAGCAGACGTGCGCGGACGGCGGGCTGAATCCCTCGATTGACGATGCGCAGGTGGCCGTCTTCGGCCAGCCGCTCTACACCGCCGATTTCTTGCCGCTGGATGGGATGGACGACGGCACACACGCGCAACTGGTGCAGGCCATTCTTCTGGATGACCGCCTGCCGATCCACTGCTGCGTCCGCAACGCGTACGAGGACAATGCCGCCGTCTTCGATGCACTGACCGACAGCCAGATGACGGCGCTGCGCGATGCCTTCCCCTTCAGCGACAGCGCTACCCCCGCCGAGACGCGCACCTTTTTCGCCTGGTTCTACACCGTGGCGCTCGAACAACAGCGGCGCGACCTGCAGCGGACGGTGGCACAGGACCTCGACGTCGACCTGCCGCGTGGCAACGACAGCGCGGTGCGGTTCGTGGCGGCGAACGGCGATGCCGATGCGGACGGCGACTGCAATGTGAGCGAGTACCTGGAGGCGGTGTCGCCGCCGCTCGACGACCAGACCGCGAACACCTTCGTCGTGAACGCGCTCGACTTCAGCACGGCCGACGGCGACGGCACGGGCTGCATCACATGCTTCGAGCCAAGCGACGCCATGCCGCAGCAGCGCGTGCACGCGGCCGACCCCGACGGCGACAACGTGATCACGCTGTCGGAATTGCTACGCGTGATTCAGTTCTTCAACAGCGGCGGGTTGCACTGTGCACAGCCCGACGAGACCACCGAAGACGGCTTCGTGCCGGCGCGTGATATGGCCGAGGAAAGCTGCACGCCGCACAGCAGCGACTATGCGCCGCAGGACTGGCAGGTCAGCCTGAGCGAACTGCTGCGGCTCATCCAGTTCTTCAACAGCGGCGGCTATACCTTCTGCCCAAGCGACGGCACGGAAGACGGCTACTGTCCCGGACCGTCCGCCCCTTAGGGCAGGGTCAGGTTCACGACAATCCGCGTCACGTTGTTGGCGGTGTTCGCCTCTTCCAGTGTGCGCGCGCCGTTGATCTCCACCTCGAGCCAGTAGGTGCCCGAGCTGAGTCCGGTCACATCGATCCACTGCTTCTCCAGGAACTTCGGGTACAGGTCGGTGTAGCCCACCGAAATGCCGTGTTGCCCGTCGCCCGCGAAGATCTGGTTGCCGAAACTCGGCGCGTTGGGCAGGTTCAGATCGAACGCCGTGCTGCTGGTGATGTTGACGATGGTCTTGCCGCCATCGGCCAACACCGCGCCCACTTCGCCATTGCCGCCATAGGCGCGCAGCCGGTACTCCGCCCAGCCAGTCACCTCCATCAATTCGGTATCGACGTTATAGGCAAAGTTCGGCGCCGGCACATCGAAGGTGGTGCCGTCGGCGCGGTCGATACGCTGCACCACTTCGGTCAGCCCGGCCACCGGATCGCCCACCGATATGAGGCGCAACTCGCCGAGGCCGATGTTGGGAATCGACGTGCTGAACCGAAACAGCGTGTGGCCGGGAAACGTGGTCGTGTCGATGGACTGGTCCTGCATCTCCGCGGCTTCAAAGAAGAGGTCGGGCCACCACGCGGCGGCGCCCGGGCCATAGCCGTCTTCGGTGTCCGCGGCGGGCGCGTAGCCGCCGGAGTTGAAGAACTGAATGAGGCGCAGCAGCTCGCTCAGCGAAATGGCCCACGGCGTGGCGTCGTAGTCGCTGGCGTGGCGCGTACAATCCTGCGCGCCGCTGCCCGGCGCATAGCCGTCTTCGGTGCCCTCGGCACACGCGTAGCCGTTCGAGTTGAAGAACTGCACGACGCGCAGCAATTCGCTCAGCGACACGGTGCCGCTGCCATCCTGGTCGGCCGTGTGCGGGCCGGCGGCCACGGCCAGCGGCGCCAGGCCCATTACCATCACAAGCAGCAAGAGACGCATCGGTACTTCCTTCGTTGGGTTGCCCGGTCGCGAGTGTAGCAGGATGCCGGGAACGCGGGCGCAGCCGGGCGCGTTGCCTACAGCATACCCCAATTTCAGTTTGTTCGGAAGGAAACGCTGCGCATGCGCCAACTCATCCTCGTTCTCGGCGACCAACTCGACGCCGAAAGCGCGGCCTTCGACGACGCCGATCCCGGCCAGGACGCCGTCTGGATGGCCGAGGTGTACGAAGAGGCCACGCACGTGTGGAGCACGAAGGCGCGTCTGGCCGTCTTCTTCGGCGCGATGCGACACTTCCGCGATGGCCTGCGCGAGGCCGGCTGGACCGTGCACTACGACGAGTTGCCGCCGGGCAAGGGCGGGCGCCAGAGTCTGGCCACGGCGCTGGCCGCCGCTATCAAGGCGCACCGGCCCGAGCGGCTGGTGCTGGTGCAGCCCGGCGAGTACCGCGTGGCCGAGGCGCTGCGCGCGGCGGCGGACGAGGCAGGCGTGCCGCTCGACATCCGGCCGGACCGCCATTTCCTGTGCAGCATCGACGACTTCAACACGTGGGCCGAGGGGCGCAAGGGCCTGCGCATGGAGTTCTTCTATCGCGAGATGCGCAAGCAGTACGACGTGCTGATGACGGACGAGGGTCCGGAAGGCGGCAAGTGGAACTACGACCCGGAGAACCGCGAGAGCTTTGGCAAGGAGGGGCCGCGGGACCTGCCCAAGCCCGTTGGCTTCAAGCCGGACGAGGTGACCGCCGGCGTCATCGAAATGATCAACAGCCGCTTTTCCGGCCACCCGGGCACGCTGGATGATTTCGATTGGCCGGTCACGCAGGGGCAGGCACGCCGCGCCTTGACCGACTTTATCCAGCGGCGCCTGCCCGACTTCGGCGCCTTCCAGGATGCGATGTGGACGGCCGAACCCTGGCTGTATCACAGCCGCATCTCGAGCAGCCTCAACCTGAAGCTCTTGAACCCGCGCGAAGTGATCGCCGCGGCGGAAGCGGCCTACCACGACGGCGCCGCACCGCTGGCCGCGGTCGAGGGATTCATCCGCCAGGTGCTGGGCTGGCGCGAATATGTGCGCGGTGTCTATTGGCGCTTCATGCCCGAGTACCTGGACCGCAACGAATTGCATGCGGACCGCGACCTGCCCGGCTTCTACTGGGACGCCGATACCGAGATGCGCTGCCTGCACGCGTCTATCGGCCAAACCCTGCGCTATGGGTACGCACACCATATCCAGCGACTGATGGTGACGGGGCTGTTTGCCCTGTTATTGGGCGTGCATCCGCGCCGTGTGCATGAGTGGTACCTGGCGGTCTATGTCGACGCCGTGGAATGGGTCGAGTTGCCCAACGTGCTCGGCATGTCGCAATACGCCGACGGCGGGGTGATGGCGTCGAAGCCCTACGCGGCCACGGGCAAGTACATCAAGCGCATGAGCAACTACTGCGCGCACTGTCCCTACAACCCCGACGAGGCCGTGGGCGACGACGCGTGTCCGTTTACCACCCTCTACTGGGACTTCCTGATGCGGCACGAGACCGCGCTGAAGAAAAATCAGCGCATGGCCCTGCAAGTGCGCAACATCGGGCGGCTGAGCGACGAACGCAAACGCGCGATCCGTGCGCGCGCCGGCACCCTGCGCGACCAGCTGGCCCCCGTCCTCAACGACGCAACATAAGAGTAGACGCCACGGCACGGGTGTGCCGGGGCGCCACGCGAGGACGAAATGGCTATGGGATTGCCCAGGTTGCTGCGCACCCTATTGGGACGCGGATCCGCACCAACCAAACTGTCCTGGGATGATGACCTCCTTGTCGCTCCCACCCCGACGTCCCTGTCGAGGCCTGCACCGGGTATCGGCACACCGGGCATGATCTTTAGCGCTGCGGCACGCGCCCCTACACCCCCAGTTCGACCTGTCGCTTTTCCAGCGCCTGCAGGCGGTCGCGCAATTCGGCGGCGCGTTCGAAGTCCATCTTGTCGGCCGCCTTTTTCATGTCGCGCTTCAGCTTGCGGATGGCCTTGTCGAGGTCCTGGCTCGGCACGTACTCCTCGCGCTCTTCCGCCGCCATCTGCTTTGGCACGGTCACGTAGTCGCCGCGTTCATAGATGCCCTCGAGAATGTCGTTGATCGACTTCTGCACGCTGCGCGGCGTGATGCCATGCTTCTTGTTGTAGGCCATCTGCTTCTTGCGGCGGCGGCTCATCTCCTTGATGGCGCGTTTCATACTGCCCGTCTCTTTGTCGGCATATAGAATCACGCGGCCATTCACGTTGCGCGCCGCGCGCCCGCAGGTCTGGATCAGACTGGTCTGACTGCGCAGGTAGCCTTCCTTGTCGGCGTCGAGTACGGCCACCAGCGAGACCTCGGGGATGTCGAGCCCTTCGCGCAAGAGGTTGATGCCGACCAGCACATCGTAGTCGCCGCGGCGCAGGTCGCGCACCAACTCGATGCGTTCAAGCGTGTCGATGTCGCTGTGCATGTAGCGCACGCGCACGTTCAGGTCGCGCAGGTAATCCGTCAGGTCTTCGGCCATGCGCTTGGTCAGCGTCGTCACCAGCGCGCGCTCGCCCTGCTGCCCCACCTTGCGCACTTCGTCCAGCAAGTCGTCGACCTGGTTGCCCGCCGGCCGCACCTCAATCGGCGGGTCGACCAGCCCGGTCGGCCGCACCACCTGTTCAATCACCAGCCCTTCACTCATGCGCAGTTCATAGTCGGCCGGCGTCGCGCTCACATAGATGACCTGGTTCACGCGCTGCTCGAATTCTTCGAAGGTAAGCGGGCGGTTGTCGCGCGCACAAGGCAGGCGGAACCCGTAGTCGATGAGCTGGTTCTTGCGCGCGCGGTCGCCGCGGTACATGCCGCCGACCTGCGGCACGCTGATGTGGCTCTCGTCGATAATCATCAG
>CAYMLC010000131.1:0-8202 GCA_964390765.1 uncultured Nitrospirales bacterium | reverse complement strand
TCTCGTTCACCTCATGCTCGAGGAACTCGATCTGCCGGGCGCGGTCACGGTCGTCCGATTCGAGCTGGGCCCGTTCGCGTTCGCGTGCGCGCAGCGCCGCCACCAGCCCACCCACCGCATCGGCCTGTTCGTCGAGTCCGGCGTACGCGTCCAACAGCTCGCGCTGCCGCTCGGTCTTCAACAGCGACTGGTGCTCGTGCTGGCCGTGCAGGTCCACCAGTTCATCGCCGATGGCGGCCAGCACCGACAGCGGCACCAGCGTGCCACCTGCATAGGCCTTGCTGCGGCCCTCGGGCGACACCTGCCGCGCGAGTAAGAGCACGCCGTCTTCCAGTGCAATGTCGTGGTGTTCCAGCACATGGCGCAGGCGGCGCGAGGGCTCGCCAATATGGAAGGCCGCTTCCACACTGGCCCGCTGTGCGCCCTGCCGCACCGACTCGCTCGCGGCGCGCGCACCGAGGACCAGGCCCAGTGCCCCCAAAAGGAGGGATTTCCCCGCACCGGTTTCGCCCGTGATGGCGTTGAGCCCCGGCGCGAACTCGATTTCGACGCTGTCAATCAGCGCGTAATTCGTAATGCGTAGTGTCTCGAGCATGCGCGGGCGCGGCGTGCTCCCCGGGGGTTCGGCGGTCGCCGGTCAGGCGGCCTTCAGGTACGCCAGAAATTCGCGGTTCCCCGCCGGTCCGAGTAGGGGGGAAGGTAGCACACCGGCAAAATCGAATCCCAACGTCTCGGCCTCCTCACGCACGCGCGCCAGTACGGCCTCGTGTACCGCCGCATCACGCACCACGCCGCCCTTGCCCACCTGTTCACGGCCGGCTTCAAACTGCGGCTTCACCAGCGCGATGCCCTCGGCGGGCCGTGCCAGCAGCGGCCACACCGCCGGCAGCACAATGCGCAGCGAGATGAACGAGCAATCGACCACGAACAGCGTGGGGCGCGGGTCAAGCTCCTCCGCTGTCACATTGCGAATGTTCATGCGCTCCATCACCACCACGCGCGGGTCCTGGCGCAGCGGCCACGCCAACTGGCCATAGCCCACATCCACGGCATAGACCCGCGCGGCCCCGTGCTGCAACAGGCAGTCGGTGAAGCCACCGGTAGACGCGCCCACATCAAGCGCTACACATCCGGCCACCGGAGGGGCAAAATGCGCCAGTGCCGCTGCCAGCTTCTCGCCGCCGCGCGAGACGTAGCGCGGCCCCTCGTCGATACACAGCGCGGCATCCGTCTCGACGCGCAGCCCGGGCTTGGTCAAGGGGGTGCCACCGGCGTCGCGCACGCATCCGGTCTGGATAAGCCCCTGCGCCTTGGAACGCGTGACGCCGGCGCGGCGCTGTACCAGCACGTCGAGGCGCTCGCGTGGCGCGGCGGTCATGGCGCGGCGGTCATGGCGCGGCGGGCGCCAGCAAGACCACGGCATAGGCGCGGATCGCCTCTTCCCGGCCCTCTGGCCCCACGCCCTCGTTGGTCTTGGGCTTGACCGACACCTGGTCCACGCCAATGTCCAGCGTCTGCGCCAGCGTGGCGCGCATGCCGTCCACGTGCGGGTTCAGCTTCGGCCGCTGGGCCACCAGCGTGGCGTCGATATTGGCGATGGCATAGCCCGCGTCGGCCACGCGCGACCAGGCATCGCGCAGCAGTAGCAGGCTGTCGGCGCCGGCGTACTGCGGGTCGGTGTCGGGATACAGCAGCCCGATGTTGCCGAGCGCCGCGGCGCCCAGCAGCGCATCGGTAATGGCGTGGGCCAGCACGTCGGCATCACTGTGGCCAGCCAGCCCGTGTGTATGCGGTACCCGCACACCGCCCAGGATTAGCGGACGCCCGGCTTCCAGACGGTGCAGGTCATAGCCGAATCCGATACGCATCAGGCCAGCCCCGCGGCGGCCACGGCCTCGGCCAGCGCCAGGTCGTCGGGCGTGGTCACCTTGAAGTTGTGCGCCGTGCCCCGCACCAGTTTCACCGGGTGGCCGGCGCGCCGCACCAGCGAAGCATCATCGGTCCCCAGAAAGCCCTCGCGCTGCGCGTGCTCGTGCGCGGCGCGAATCACCGCCACGCGAAACGTCTGCGGTGTCTGGCAGGCCCACAGCCGGCTGCGGTCGGGCGTGTGTTGCAGCAGCGCCGCCTCGTCGGCTTCGAGGATCGTATCGGCACACGGAATCGCCACTGTCGCCGCGCCGTATTCAGCCGCCGACGCAAAGCTGGCTGCGATGGCCTCCTCCGATACGAAGGGGCGGGCGGCATCGTGAATGGCCACCAGTTCGGTGTCGGGGTCCAGCGCATCCAAGCCGCGCGCCACGGAGTCCTGGCGTTCGGCGCCACCCGCCACGATAGTGCAGGCGTGGCCCTCGGCCGCGCGCTCGACGACCGGCAGAAAACGCGCTTCGGCCCCGGGCGGCGCCACCACCACGAGGGGCCCCGCGAGGCCGGCACGGGCGAAGCGGTACACGGCATGCGCCAGCAGGGGTTGACCGGCTACGTTCACCAGGGCCTTGGGTGACTTGGCCCCCAGGCGCGTGCCTGCGCCTGCCGCCACGATAAGCGCCTGGCGCGGGGCCTCGTGTGCGCCCACGGCTCAGCCCGCGAAGCGCGTGAAGATCATGCGGCCGGCAGCGGTCTGCAGCACGCTCGTGACCACCACCGCAATCGAGCGGCCCACGTGGTCGCGTGCGCCATCCACCACCACCATCGTGCCGTCGTCCAGGTAGCCGACGCCCTGGCCCGGCTCCTTGCCCTCCTTGATGATCTTCACCTGCATGCGTTCGTCCGGCACCACGGCCGGCTTCATCGCGTTGGCCAGGTCGTTCACGTTCAAGACTTCGACACCCTCGATCGAGGCGACCTTGTTCAGGTTGAAGTCATTGGTCAATATCTTCGCGCCACGCTGGCGCGCCAGCTTCACCAGCTTGCCATCGACTTCACGCACGTCCTCGGGGTCGTCCTCGATGATTTCGAGCGGCACCTTGGACTCGCCGTCCTGCAGGCGCTTGAGGATGTCGAGACCGCGCCGGCCCTTGGCGCGGCGCAAGACCTCGCTCGAATCGGCAATGTGCTGCAGCTCCTGCAACACAAAGCGTGGCACCAGCAGTGTACCCTCCAGGAACCCGCTGTCGCAGATGTCCGCGATGCGGCCGTCGATCACCACGCTCGTATCCACCAGCTTGGGGGCACCCGGGTGGCGGTTCGACTTCTGCTGCTCTTGAACCTTGGTGACGAGCTCTTCCCAGTTCGAGGCGCGGGTCAAACCCAGAAAGATGCCAACGAAGCCGAAGATCAGCACCAGCGTGACAGTGATGTATACCTGCGTCGTGGCGTCGGAATCGGGCAGATAGAGCAGCACATACTGCGCGGCTACATAGCCCACGGCCAGGGCCAGCGCAATGGCGACGAAGGCAGGCGCCAGGCGCTCGTAGATTTCCTGCGTGATAAAGGCCAGCAGGACCACCAGGACCGTGGCCACGACGCCGCCGGCGAAGGCGCCCCCCGTGATCCAGATCCACCCGGGAACGTTCGAGGTCGGCCCCTGAAAGTTCTGGGCCCAGATGGCACCCATGATCACGCAGGCGAGAATGAAGATCGCCCGGATGACCGCGACGATCCATGAAAAGCTGCGTGTCATTGCGTTGCATCCTCACACTTCCGCCCACGTGCCATCGATGGCGATGGCAAACTCCCCTGAGACTGACAACAATTTACTTGATTGCGGGCGCCCCGCGCTACAAGCGCGCCACACAACCCTCCACCACCGCCGTCAGCCGCGGCTCGATGGCGTTTGCCGTCGCGATGATGTGCTCGATATTGACCGGTTGCAGCGCGTCTGGAAAGCATTCGTCCGTGATTCCGCTAAAGCCTAACACACGCAGCCCCGCATGCACTGCCACAATGACCTCCGGCACCGTGCTCATCCCCACGGCGTCGGCACCCATCGCCCGCATAAAGCGGTACTCGGCCCGCGTCTCGAGGCAGGGTCCGGTCACGGCCAGATACACGCCACGCTGTAGCTTAATACCCTTTTCCAGGGCTACGGTTTCCGCCAGCTCGATAAGCTGGTTGCTGTAGGGCTCGCACATGTCGGGGAAGCGCGGGCCCAGGCGGTCGTCGTTCGGCCCGATGAGCGGATTGCCGCCCATGAAATTGATGTGGTCAGTGATGACCATCAGGTCGCCCGAGCGAAAGTGCGGGTTCATGCCGCCGGCCGCATTCGACACCACCAGCGTGTGAATGCCCAGGCCCGCCGCCAGGTGCACCGGAAAGGTGACCTCTTGCATGGCGTAGCCTTCGTAGAAGTGGAAGCGCCCGCTGAGCGCCACCACCTGCTTGCCGGCCAGCGTGCCCAGCACCAGCTCGCCCGCATGGGTCTCGACCGTCGAAGTGGGGCAGTGGGGAATCTCCGCATAGGGGATACGGGCCACGGCTTCGATGTGGTCCGCCACCGTGCCCAGGCCCGTGCCCAGAATAATGCCCACCTCGGGCTTCAGGTCGCAGTGCCCGTGTACAGCCGCTACGGCCTGCTGCACGTCTTCATACATGCCCACGTGTCAAACTCCTTCCGCTTCGTTGCCGCCCAGGCGGCGGCGCAACGCTTCCGGCGTCAGGCCGGCCACTTCCAAGGTCTTCTCTCTCGCGCGCGCACCGCGCACCACCTGTACCTGCGTCTTGGGAATCCCCAGCCGCCGCGCCAGCAGGGCGCATACCGCCCGGTTGGCCTGGCCGTCTTGCGGCCGTGCCGTCACGCTCGCCCGGCAGGCCCCATCTTCGTCCGTGTACAGCGTATCCTCGTGCGCGCCCGGCTTCACCACCACGCGCACGCGGGCCGCCTCAGCCGGCTTCATGCAGCGGCTGGGCCACGCCCGCCGGCTGCGCTTCCAGATACATTCCGAACCGGCGGAAGCGCGCCTGACGCTGTGCCCCCGTCCATTGGCCCCGGTCGCAGCCGTCGAGAAACCGCGCAAGCGAGCCGCGCAACACCTCGGCCGCGGCTTCCGGGTCGCGGTGCGCGCCGCCGTTCGGCTCGCGCAATACCTCGTCGACCACGCCCAGGC
This sequence comes from uncultured Nitrospirales bacterium, assembly GCA_964390765.1. Taxonomy (GTDB): domain Bacteria; phylum Hydrogenedentota; class Hydrogenedentia; order Hydrogenedentales; family JAGMZX01; genus CAYMLC01. The sequence continues at coordinate 3,160 of CAYMLC010000131.1, read as the reverse complement.
GTTCCAGGTCGTACGCGCCACCGCGCAGCGCGGCCGCGGCTTCTTCCTTGCGGTTGGCGTCGCGCCAGAGAATCTCGGCACAGCGCTCCGGTGGACATACGAGATAGGTGGCCCCCTCGAAGATGCTGACCCAGTTCGCCACTGCGACCGCCAGTGCCCCACCTGAACCGCCCTCGCTCAGCACCACGCTGTAGATGGGCTGGGTCAGGCCCAGCATGGCGCGCAGGTTCTCGGCAATGGCGGGCCCCTGGCCGTGCTGCTCCGCCTCGATACCCGGGTGCGCGGCGGGCGTATCCACAAAGCACATCACCGGCAGACGATAGCGTTCGGCCAGCCGGAAGACGCGCAGCGCCTTGCGGTAGCCGCTGGGATGGGCCATGCCGAAATTGCGCAGCACCTTTTCGTCGGTCGTGCGGCCCTTTTGCTGGCCGGCCACCATCACCGTGCGCCCCTGAAAACGGCCGATGCCCGCTACGATGGCGGCATCGTCGCCCATGCAGCGGTCACCGTGCAGTTCAATGAGGTCGTCGAAAAGCCGGTCCACATAGTCGAGCATGCGCGGGCGCGCCGGGTGGCGCGACAACTGCACGCGCTCCCACGCCGACAACGTACTCAAGGCCTCGGCGCGCGCGGTTTCCAATTCTTCCTCGAGCGCGCGGCGTTCGGCGGCATCGGTGCTCTGGGCCACGCGCGCTTCGAGCTCGCGCAGCGGCTTCTCGAACGGCAGATAAATCGTGGATGGGTGCTGTGTAGCCATAGTCGTATCGGCGTCTCCGCCCTGCAGCGCATGCCCGCCGCCGCCCAAGCGCTAGGGTGCAGCATTGGCACCCGCACGGGCAAGCGTGCCCGCTGCGCCCGAAAAGAAAAGCGCCCCAGCCCACTGTGGCGGGCCGGGGCGATCCATTCTGGCAGTGGGCTTAGACTGCCGTGGCGACCTCTTCCACTTCTTCGTACTCTTCGCCGAAGTACTCGGCATAGCACTCGCGGTGCCAGTACTCTTCCTCGATGACGACAACGTCGCCAAATTCGACTTCGGTCTTGTGAATGTCTTCGTTGCAGACGATGCACTGCATGGTGCTGTACTCCTTTGTCTTCGTGCTCTTTCGTGGTTGATGTGTGGTGAAAATCTTGTATCGGCCGGCCGGGCACACGGGTCGTGCAACGGCGCGGCACGCAGAAACAATTAAAGCTCGCTCACAAGCTCGCGGGCTTATACAGGAAGTTTTCGACAATGTCAACCCCCGACAAGCCCCAGCTATTCGAAAGACCCGTGCCTTTCGAGTATCAGTTTCTCAGAAGTCTGCTTAGTTGTCAATAGACAACTGTGCTATTCCGCGAGCAAGAATTTCGCGTATACCGGGAAATGGTCGCTCGGGTAGCGGCCCGAAGCGTGGTAGGTCACCACCTCCGCATGCGTGACGGACCACGGCCCGCCAAACAGAATCCAGTCAATGCGCCGGGTTGCTTCGGCCGCCGGCGCGCGAAAGCCGCTCCACGTCGTGGCCGGGCCCACGGGCGCGTCGACCGCCTCCCAGGTGTCCTGCAGGCGCTGCGCGGTCAGGGCTTCGAAGGGCGCACTGTCCGGCGCGAGCGCATTGAAGTCGCCCATCACGATGAACGGCAGATTCTCGGGCAGCGCCGCCACACGCGCCGCAATCAGCCGCGCACTTTCCAGCCGCGCCTCGCGGCCGCGGTGGTCGAAGTGCGTGTTGATCACGTGGAAGCGGGCATTGCTCTCGATATGGCGGAACCGCGCATAGCTGGCCATCCGAGTGAGGCTCGAATCCCACGAAACGGAGCCGGGCTCATCGGGCTGTTCGCTCAGCCAGAAATGGCCGGTGGCGAGCGCACTCACCTTCGCGGGCTGATACAGGATGGCCGTCATCTCGCCGCCCGCATCGGCGTCGCGCCCCACGCCAAACCATCGGTAGCGCGGCAGTTGTTCAACCAGGTACTCCGCCTGAAAGGCCAGGCATTCCTGCAGCCCCACCACCAGCGGGTCGTATTCGTCGATGGTCGCCGCCACCACGTGCTTGCGCAATGGCCAACTGTTGTCGCCGTCGTTGGCGGTGCCATAGCGAATGTTGAAGGTCATCGCGTCCACGGTCGTCTCTGCGCAGGCACCCAGTGCCGTCAGCATGGCGAGTATCGCCACGCACGCTATACCGGCTCGTTTCATGGTTGGTCCCCTTCCGCGGCGGGGGTTGGCTCCGCCGGGCGGCGCGGAAACATGCCCGAATGCCGGGGCGCGATTCAATCGCGTCGGGGCGGCAGCCCAAGGTGGAAGCAGGGGGGAGGGCCGGCAGGTGCGGGCCGGCCTTCCCACAAGGGGGCGTAGTGCTGTTCGAGGGCAGCATGCAGCGCGGCCAGGTCCAGCCCGAAGGCCTGCGCGCCGTACGCCTGCTGCGCCTCGGCCACGCGCAGCAGGCTGCGGCGGGCGTGGCGTGCCGCCCCCTGGGGCTGGTCCATGTGCGACTTCAGTTGCGCCGCCGCATTGAAGATGAGCGCCTGCACCAGGCGGCCGGCGGGCGCCGTGCGGCCACTGGCCAGCCACACGCCTTCCCAGGCTTCGTGTGCCTCCCACAGATAGCCTTCGTGGTAGAGGTCGAAGCCGAAGAGATAGGGTGTGTTCTCGTGCCATGATTGTTCGTGCAATGGCGGCGCATCCGCTTCCGGTTTGCCGTAGCTGTGCCCCGCGGCATCGCGCGCCGGATGCGGATGAAGCCCACGCACGTAGCGGTACGCGGGGCGCGGCCAGCCGGGGACGTATACCGGTGCATTCGGGCACAGCGGCTGCAGCGGAGCCGGCGGCATCAGGCGGTGTACCCGCGCGCGAAATAGGCGCCTGCGTGGCGCCGTTTGGGGAAGGGATGAACACGCAAGCACAACACAACGGCGCGCCGCGTCTGCATATCGTGGCCATGCTGGGCAGCGTGCGGCCCGGTAATCACACGGGCAAGGCGCTCGGCATCGCCCTGGCGCCCCTGCGTGCACACCCCGGCGTCACCTGCGACGTGCTGGACCCGGCTGACTTCGCGCTCGCCTTGCCGGGCCAGAGCGGTGCTGAGACGCTGGAGCAGACGCTGCGTGCGCGCCTCGCACCGGCCGATGCTGTCGTGCTGGCGACGCCTGAATACCACGGCAGCTACAGCAGCACGCT
>CAYMLC010000130.1:0-8273 GCA_964390765.1 uncultured Nitrospirales bacterium | reverse complement strand
AACGCCGGGCCGCTGACATTCGAGGTGCCGCCCATCGCGCCGCGCACCGAGCACCGCGCCACCCTTTCGCTGCAGGTGGGGCGGCGGCCGAGCGGCAGCGCCCTGCCCGTGACCGTCGCACTGACCACCAATGGCGATACCGCTACCTTCACCGCAACGCCCACGGTGGGCAATGCGGCCGGCATCACCGATGCCTACGTGGTGTTGGGGCCGGGCCTGCAACAGCCCCTGCCCCCGGCGCCCGGCGCAGCATTCGCCGCCTACGCCGAACAGGTGCGCCGCCTCTCGGGCCTGCGCATGGCAGAGCCGGTGGCAGGCTTCTTCGCGGGCGAGCCGGCGCATGTGGCCGCAGCCACCCATGCCGCGCCCGACGTGTGGCGTTCGCTCGCGCAAGATGCCCAGAGCGGTGGCGCGCGGGCGGCGGCGGGCTATGTCACCCTCGACGAGCGCCTGGTGGGTGGGGCGGCGCTGCTGCGCAACCTGGCGCTGGGCCATGCGATGAACGAACGGCTGCTGCAGCAAACCGTCGCGCCGGCCGTGGCGTGGGGCACACCCGCCATTGCCGCACAAACGCCGCAGTTGCTGGCGGCCTACGGGGTGCCCGGGCTCTTGAGCGACCTGCCCTATGCCGGAATGGCCGGTGCGCAGCAACAACATGCACCCAATGGCGACGCGCGCCCCCACCGCCGCATCGCCGACCGCGAACGCGTCGATAGCCTGGACGACCTGCGCGCACTGGGCCAACGGGCCGCGCGTGAAGCCGAACTCTACGACATCGACGCGACGGTCGTGGTGCCCGGCACCGCCGTTCCAGCGCCGGCCTTCCTGGCGGGTGCGGCCGAGGCCCTTCGCGCGAGTGCGCCGCGCCTCGAGTTGAATGCCGACGCCCTGGACCGCTACCGCGCGCGCGTGGACGGCGCAGCACCGCCGCACCTGGCCTGGCCGCTGACGACGGCGCGGCCCGGCGACCTGTTGCGCGGGCGCAGTGTGCACGATGCGCGCAACGCGCTCGAGCGTACGTTATTGACGGCCGAGCGCACGGCCAGCATCGCCAGCTTTCTCGGAGCCGACTACCCGGCGGAGACACTGCTGCAGGCCTGGCAGCAATTGCTGTACGCCGCACACGCCGAGGAGGCACAGGTGGCACTGCTGGCCGGCCTGCGCGGCAGCAACGCGGCGGCCGCCGATGTCTTGATGCGTGCGACGCGCTACATCGCCACCGCGCTGGATACGGCGAATGCCGCCCCGCGCGATGTGGAAGGCGTGCGCGCGCTGGTGGTCTTTAACCCCCACGCCAGCGCCCGCAGCGATCTCGTCGAAGCCGACATCGACCTGGATGGCGCAGCCGGGCTCTCGCTGTACGATGCGCAGGGCGCGCCCGAGCCCTTCTTCGCCGACCGCCTGCTGCGCGACGCCGACCGCCTGGCGCGCGTGCGGTTGCGCTTCGTGGCAGCGGGCGTGCCCCCGGGCGGCTGCCGTGTGTACTACGTGCATCCCACCGGCGCCTTGCCCGCACGCGAAACCGTGGACGGCGCCACGCTTCAGAACGAGGTCCTGCAGGCGGAATTCGACGGGGCGACGGGTAACCTGTTGCGCCTGGCCGAGCGCGAACGCCGCGGCGTGGCAGAAGCCATCGCCCTGCGCGGCGGGCCGCTGCACACCTTCACGGCGTTGCCACTCGACCCGGCGCGCTCGGAAGGCGGCCAACTGACCAGTACCGCGCGCAGCGACGCCACCAACCCCGCACGCACGGTGCGCCGCACGCGCACGCCCATCTCGGAAGAGTGGACCGTCGAGCAGGATTTCGCCGGGGGCGTGCTGCGGCGCACCTATGCGCTATTCGGCGATTTGCCCTACCTCGAAGTGGGCGCCGAGTGGGAAGGCCGCACCGATACTGCGCAGGCATTGGGCGCGGTGTTTACAACCAACGCACCCGGCGCGGCGCTACAGTATGGCGGGCGCTTTACGCGGCTGGTGGGCGCGCAGCAATCGGGTGCGCTGGCGCTGAATACCGATGCCAGCTATCCGCACGATGCGCGGCTGTATCCCGCGTGGCAGTGGGCGGCGGCCGGACCGGGCGAGCACGTGCAGGTGGGTGCCGACACCGCGCTGCCGCTGGGCCCGTGCGTCATCGTGCATGATGCCGAAGCACAATTCGTGGGCGCAGCGCGCGCGTTGCAGGCGGCGCTGTGGCAACGCGGCATCCCGGCGCGTGTGGTGGCGGCCGGCGACTACGCAGGCGGTTTCACGCCCGATGCCAACCCGATTGCCGTGGGCGAGATGGCGCGCGCCGGGGCACCGCTGACCATCGTGTTGGGCGCGGCGGAACAGAATATCCACACGGCCAGACTGCTCGAAGAAGCCGGTGGCGAAGCGGCCCGCATGATGCGCTGGCGCATGCAGCCCGCGGCAGCGTTTCTCCTGGGCGACGATACGGGTCGCCCGCACCTGGTGCTGGCCGGTGCCGATGCACGCGAGACCGCGGCCTTTGCGCATGAAGTGGCAGAGGGCATCGGCGCGACCGGGCGCCTGGCCGTCTCGCCCGAGGCGGTGCAGGGTTATCGCGCGCCACAGCCCGCCACGCAGGGGCTCGCGGTCTTCTTCGATGGTGCGCGCATCGCCACGCTGGACGAGACCGGCACGCTCTTCGTGGGCTGGGCACGCACCGATGCGATGGACGCCGAGACGCCGCGGGTGCACGACCCGGTACAGCGCATGCGCTTCACGCTGACGCCAATTGACGAGGCGACCACCACCCTGCGCCTCACGCAGACGGCGCAGGCGCGGCAACTGCCGCTCCTGGCTGCGCTCATCCCACCGGCAAACGGCGACTTCGCCGATGGCGTCAGCTTCTTTGGCGGACGCGACTTGCCCATGGTGCTGAGCACGCTGCGGCCCGCCAGTCTGGACGCCGGCGCGGAGGCGCGCAACGGCCTGCTGCTGGCGGGACACTGGCCCGGGCCAGCCGGCGGCAAGGGCAACTTCGCGTTCTTCCAGCCGGTGCGCACCGCGGCGCTGGCCACGCGCGATGACGGGCCGGGCACGCGGGTACCGTTTACCGAGAACGACATCGGCCTTGCGGGCGCCTCGCAGGAGGTCAGCCGCTACTGGTTTCTCCCGAGCGCCAACTTCCGGGCGGGCCCGGCCACGCCGCTTGCCACCGTGCGGGCGCAACCCGGCGTCGTCGATGCGCAAGCGTGGGCCCACCGCACGGGCGCCTTGCCCGCGGCTGCGCAGACGCTGACGCTGCGCATTGCCGGCGGCGCGGACCCGCTGGACGGGGGGCTCGCCGTAGAAGTGATCAACCACCGCCAGGACCGGGCGGCGGAAGGGATCGTGTATCTGGAAGCATCGAGCGGCTGGGCCGTGCGGCCGACGCAGGTCTACTTCGATGCGGAACCGGGTGCGCGCTGGCGCCAGGAAATCACCGTGCTGGCCGAAGCCACCGACCCCGTGGCCGGCGGTATCGCAGCCGAGACCCAGGTGGGCGGCACCCGCTATCGCGCCGTGCTGCAGCGTACTGCCGATCCCGTGGCGGTGCAGGTGTCGCGCAATGCCAACCAACTACAGGTGGCCGTCAGCAACCGCGGCGCCTTGCCGCTCGAGGGGACGGTCTCGCTGGCGGTTGACCCGGCCTATTGGAGCGAGCACACGGCGCGCATGCGGCCCGGCTCGACCCCGCATGCCGTGGCGGTGCGCGTGCCGCCCTATCTCAGCGAGACCGTCTTGATGCGGCTCGATGCCGAGATTCCGGGCGCGGCCGCCGTCGTGCGCGTGGCGGCGCATGGCCAGGTGGTGGTGGCGCAGGCGCCCGATGCCTAGCGACGTTTTGCACGCCCCACACGGCCTTTGGCAGGCTAACGAATTGGCAAGCGCAGGAGTACTTTACATATGGACACCAAGGGACTGGGCATCTTCTTCGGCGTGCTGGTCATCGCTACGGCGGGACTGAGCGCGGGCCTGATCATGGGCGAGGTCATCGACTTCGCGGAACCGGGCGTGCTGCACCACATTGGGCTCGTGGCCCTCGCGTGTACACCGGCCCTGGCAGGGCTGGCCGTGCGCGTGGCGCGTGGCGGTTCGGGCCTGCCACCGGTCGCGCCGATTCCGCGCGTATTGGGCGTGGTGGTGGCGATTTCGATGCCCGTGGTCTTTCTCGTGCTCTACACCGGCACCACCCTCGCCGGCCTGAGTACGCCGCAATGGGAGATGACCGTGGCCCTGCAGTCGATTGCTGGCGAGGGCGAACCCGTGCCGAACCTGCCCGGTATCGGACCCGTGCTCGTGGTGGCGGGCTGGCTGCTCAGTATCGTGCTGGGCGCCACGGTATTCGCCGCGGTCGCGCTCGGCCAGGAACTCGGCTGGCGCGGCTTTCTCTTTCCCGCGCTGCGACCGCTGGGTGCTGTACCCGCGCACGCCGTCACGACTCTCGTGTGGCTGCTGTGGTGCGTGCCGCTGGCCTACGCGTGGAGTATGGGCGCTACCGGCGGTCTGGACGCCGGGCTGCTGCTGCGCTCGGCGGGCGTGCTCGTGCTTCTCAGCATCATGCTCAACGCGTTGGTCGGGCGCTGGCACAACGTGGGTCTGTGCGCGCTCGGGCTGGGCGCCTATCTTGGCCAGGCCGCCGGCATCTGGCGCCTGCTCTTTCCCACCGACCAGCCGCCCTATACCGGCGCTACGGGCTTGGTGGGCCTGGGCCTCTTTGCCGTGCTGTGTGTGGCGGTGCTGCTGCTGACACGGCGCGGCGGACCGGGCGCGCAACCGGCGGGCGCGCATTCACCGGCGGCCTAAGGACTGGGGGTGCCCTCGCCCTCGCCCAGCGGAGGCGTGCCCGCCAATTGGTGCGCGGCCACTTCCTCCATCAGCCACGGCCAGTACCAGAAGGTGCCGCGGTAGGTGTGCAGGGTCTCGGTGGCGTGCCAGCGTTCCCAGACCCCCGCGGCCAGATTCAGGTAGGCCGCGTCGCCGGTCAACTCGTGTGCGGCGAAGAACAGCGGCAGGATAAAGGGGTCGTGGGCGCTGGTCTCCGGCAGGCGCGGATTGCCCAGCACACCGCGCAGGCGCGTGGGGTCTTGCCAGTCCAGATGTTCGGCGCGCACACCATCGGCCAGCGCGACCAGGGTTTGCGCCGCGGCCAGATCGCCGGTCTGCCGGTACCAGCGGTAGAGGGGCCGGGCCAGGTGCGCGGCGTGCCATGGTGTCATGCGGCGATCAACCGCCGACCCCTGCGCCTGCGGCCACACGCCCCGGCGCACCTCCAGGAATTCCTGCAGCGCCGCCACCCGCAGCGAGGCTTCATCGAGAAAGCCAAGGTCGCCGGTGGCCTCAAGCGCAGTAAGAATCGCGGCCAGCGCCGACGCATGCGCGCGCGGGTCTGTCTCCTCGATACCCGCACGCGTACGCACGATGTAGTCGGCCACGCTGAGCACCGCATCCATGCTGGCAGGTTCGCCGGTCAGGTAATGGTGCAGCGCATAGCCCTCGGTGCGCAGGCCGGGCGGCCAGGGGGGCGCACTGTCTGGTGGGCCGGGGCCACGCAGCGCCCCCAGCCAATCGGTGCCGGGCACTTCACTGTGCACCACGGCGGCATCGAGCAGGTGACGCACGGTCGTATCGAAGCGGTGGTGCCAGGCGGCGTCGTTGGTGGCGAGTGTGGCCACGCCCAGGTTCAGCGGGCGCGCATAGAAGCCGAGCGACCATGTGCCGGCGCGCTCGAGAAAGGGCCGCTCGGGGTAGGCGCGCAGGCCCGACCGATAGCCCATCTCCGTCAGGGTGCGGCCGGCAAAGCGCCCGGCAAAGGCCCGTGCATGCTGGGCAACGGTATCGAGCGGACGCGCCGGCCCCAGCACGCCGGTGTGCAGGGTGTAGGCGGCGTGGCTCAGGTGCGGGGGCGCCTCGGCCAGCGCGGCGAGCGCCGGTCCGTCGCACGCTTCAAGGCACCACCACAGCACATGCGAAAGCGCGGCCCCGGGGGGCACGACAACAGGCGCGTCACCCCCCGCCGCCAGGTCGAGGGTCACACCGCTTTCGTCCACCGCCACGCCTACGGGATAGCGATGCGGCGCGTCGGCCCAGGCCAGCGCCCCATCGGCCCACGCCACGAAGAAGGGGCCCTCAACCGGTACAGGCACATCGCCCACACGCGCCGTGCCGGGCCCCGTAAAGGCGTAGGACACCGGCGCCGGGTCTTCGCCGAAGGGTGAGACGAGCGTATCGGGCGGCGTGGCGAGCGGCAGGCGCAGGCGCAGCGCGCGCAGCGGTACCGGCGCGGGGGTATCGTTGAACCAGCGCACGTGCAGCCGAACCAGCGGGGTGCCCGCAACACGCGCGATGCGCGTCTGCACCCGCCCGGCTGGACCTTGGAAACCATCGAGCCGCGCATCCACTTCTAGCGTCGCGCGCAGGGGCCCGGCTTCGGTCAGGCGTGCAGCCGTGGGGGTGGCGGCCGCGGTGCCGTCGGGCGTATCGAGTGCGAGTGTGATGTTCCGCGCGACGCCATCGGCCGCCGTGAGCGCGGCCAATGCGCGGGTGCTGGCCGCGAGCGTGTACCCGCCGCCGGACAGCATGGGGCCGGCTTCATTGGTCTCGGCTTCGAGCCCGCGGGGTGCGCGTGCCCGGTCCGTCTGAAAGCGCAATCGCACCGCTTCAACCTCGGCAGGCAACAAGGCATCGAGCAACAGCCAGCGGATCGAGCCGTCGGGCCATGTGGCCAGCACGCGCTTCTGCGCGTAGAGCGCTTCGCCGTCGCCAGCTTCGAGACGCACGGCATCTGGTTCATTCACCTGCCCGCGTGCGAAGGGTACCCCCTGCCGCAGCGGCATCCCCGAAGCGAGCGACAGGCGCGGGCGCTGCAGCACCCAGTCGACGGTGTCGCTGGGCCATGGGGTGTCGGCTGGCGCAATCGGCCAGCGGGCTTCATGCGTTCGACGCACAAGCGGCTCGCTCGGACGCGCACCCTCGGGCGCGGCGGTGTCGCCATCGAGTAAGACGAAGTCGCCCCAGTACAACTGCGTCATGAAGTGATGCGGCGCTTCAGCGGGCACGTCGCCTACAGAGAAGTTTTCCTCGCGCGTCACCGTCGACGACACTGCGTCGTAGGCCAGCACGCTCAGCAGGAAGGTATCGCCAGGCTGCACCGGCAGTTGCACGCGTATGCGGGGGCGCGCTTCGAGGCCGGCGGCGTCGGCCACATCGGCACTCCATACCACTTCGCCATCGACCAGCAATTGCTTCATGCGATGGCCCACGAAGCCCACGCCCGATTCACCCGGCTGCGCGCTTTCCCGCACCGCCTGATAGGTATCGCTCACGTAGAACGCGATGTACACGGGGCCAACCCAGTCGGCGGGCACGCTCAGGCGGCGGGCGGCTGCGGCGAAGCTGCCCTGCACGCTGGGCTGCCAAGGGTGCTGCATGGCAATGAGTGCGCGCGGGTCTTGCCGCACGGCCCAGGGCCCCTCGGCACGCAGACGCCAGCCCTCGTCGAGGGGGATGCGCAAGGGCGCAGCGGCGTAGGCCCACGGACTTGCGGCCACGCCCGCAGCCACGAGCAGAATAAGTATTCGCACTGGGCCCGGCATTGCAGCGAGTATAGCGGGAGCAAACGGGTGAGCGCGCGGACCTGGAGAATCTTCCTATGCGATGGATTCTGGTGGCAGTCTGGATCAGTATCGCCGGCGCGGCAGCACACGCCGAGCCACTGGCCGTGGATGAAGCGTGGCGCGAGGCGCACGCCGATGTGCAACTGCGTCTGCGCACCACGCTGCCGCGCGAATCGCGCAACTATCTGAGTGAAGCGCAGGACGCGTGGGAGCCGTATCAGGAAGCGCATGCAGAGGCCGTGGGCGATGGCACGCCCGACGAGACCACGGCACGCGCAATGGCCGAACGGCACCTGCTGTGGCTCGAGCGGCTGGCCGATGCGGCGGCCGGTGAAGGCGATGCGCTGCCCGCGCCCCCGGGCGACGCCCGCGCCGCGGCGGCCCACGCCGACCGCGATGTGCGACGCCACCACGACTACGCGGTGGCCAGTGGCGACCGGCAGCAGCAGGAGTACGTGCGGGTGGCCGAGGAGGCGTGGGAGACCTACCGGCGCGCCTACGCCCGGGCCGCGGCCACGGCGCTCAACGAGGACGCGGGATGGCGCGCAGCATGGGGCCTCAGCCAAGAGCGGGTCGCGGAATTATCGCGCCTGCTGCCCGCACCGCTCGCGCCATTGCCCGAGACCGAAGGCGCGGCCGAAAATTAAGCGCCCGCCTCCGGAGAGACGGGCG
>CAYMLC010000129.1:0-8306 GCA_964390765.1 uncultured Nitrospirales bacterium | reverse complement strand
AGGTGGCGGCCACCGCAGACGACATCGCAATTGCGCTCAGCGGCGAGGCGCGTCCGCACATGCTGGCGGTGGAGGTGGAGCGGGCGCCCGCCGGCGTCACGCGCGCGGACGGGGCGGAAGTGGCCTGGACCTACGAAGAAGATGCGGGCCGTGTGGTCGTGCGCACAAGCGAGGCCAGTACGCCCAACTACACCATTACCTTCTAGGGCGCCGCGCTAGCGGCCCTTGAACTCGGGCTTGCGCTTTTCCATGAACGCGCCCATCGCCTCGCCCAGGTCTTCGCTCGCCACGAGCAGGCTCTGCGCGAGGCGCTCGATGGCCATCTGCGTGGTGCGGTCGACGCCGTCGCCGTGGTCGACCACGTACTTCGAGAGGCCCACGGCAAGCGGCGCGTTCTGTGCAATCTGCTGCGCCAGCGCTTCGGCCGTCTCGACGTGCGGCCCCACGCGATTGATGAGCCCCCAGTCCAGCGCCTCGCGGGTGTCCAGTTCGCGTGCGGTCATCAACATGTCCTTGGTGCGGCTGGGTCCGATCAGCTTGGTCAGGCGCGTGGTGCCGCCCACATCGGCGATGAGGCCGAGGCGCGTCTCGGGCAGCGCCAGAATGCAGTCTTCGGTCGCCACGCGGAAATCGGCCGCGAGCGCCAGCTCGAGTCCCAGGCCCAGCACGTTGCCGTGCAGCGCCGCAATGACGGGCACCTCCGTCTGCTCGATGCGGTAGAGCGCGTGCTGCAGGTCTTCGGCAAAGCGGCGCAACCAGCGCGACACATTGCCCTCGCCCAGGCTTGCGCGCGACATCATGAGCGACATCACGTCGATACCCGCGGAGAACATGGGGCCATCGGCATGCAGCACCACGGCGCGCACGTGCGGGTGGTGGTCGGCCTGCGCCACCGCATCGGCGATGGCGTGCAGGAATTCGATTGTGATGGCGTTGCGCTTTTCCGCACGCGACAGGCACACGTACCACACGCCGCCCGCTTCACGCGTGGTCACCCAGCCTGCGGCTTCGGTCGATACGGCCATGGTTCGGCTCCTCGTTGTGCGCTGCTGGTGCGCTAGCTGCGCGCCATGCGCATGACTTCGCTGTTCAGCTCGAGCGGCTGCCCCTCCGGCACGCAGTTGTACTGGTCGAAATCGGTGTAGCCCACTTCGCGCAGAAAATCTTCGTCGATCAGCGCGCGGCCATTGCTCTTGTCGGGGTGCTGCAAAATCTCATGTGTCGCGTCGGCGATGATGTCGGCCTTGCGCCACATCTCGGGCGTGCCCATGCCGAAGTTGATGGTGGCGTACGACTCGATAACCGTCTTCGGCCACAGCGCGCTGCCGTAGATGTGGTAGTCCGCAAACTCTTCGGCGATGCCCAGCGCCGTCATGGTCATACCGAACTTGCTGATCATGTAGGCGATGTGGCCCGGCACCACGCTCAGGTCGACCGGGGGCGACATCATGATGACGTGGCCGCGCTTCTGCGCTTTCATCTTCGGCAGAAAGGCTTCGGTCACGGCGTAGGCGCCGCGCGCGTTCACTTCCATCACCAGGTCGAAGCGGCGCATCGGCGTCTCGTCCATGTTGCGCCACCACAGCGCGCCGGCGTTGTTGATCACCGCGTCGATACGGCCGAAGCGGTCGAGCGTCGCACTGGCCGCTTCCTGCACGCTGACCAGGTCACGCACATTGCACTGCACCGGCAAGGCGTCCACGCCCAGCGCCTTAATCTCGTCGGCCGCGGTAAAGATGGTGCCCGGCAACTTCGGGTTTTCCTCGGTACTCTTCGCGGCCACGGCGATGTCCCAGCCTTCTTTCGCCAGCTTCATGGCGCAGGCGAGGCCAATGCCGCGCGTCGCGCCGGTGATGAATGCCACGGGTCGGCTCATGATGCGTGCCCCTTTGCGGTTGGACTGTACACGGTAACGGCTCAGGATACGCGGCGCAGCGGGCGTGGGCAAGTGGTTGGCGCGCCGCACGGCGGGCCCGTATGATCGCGGGCGGAGGAACACCATGCACCGTTACCTGACCCTCGCCCTCGTGCTGGCCGTGGCCGCCGGCGCCTATGCCGCCGTGCCACGCGTGACGGCCGAGGCGGATTACTTCAAGCTCGCCTTCGATATCGCGCTGCCGTTGCCGCGTGGTGAAGCGGTCGAACTGACGCCTACCGCGATGGCCGAGCAGGGCTGGTGGGGCCAAAGGCAGGAGCGCAACGCACTGCTCGAATCGGCGGGCGACTTCGTGAACCCGCGCGATCTGCAGCTGCGCAACAGCGCCCATGGGCCGGAGCTGCTGGTGTGCTTCCGTTTCAAGGGGCCGAAAGACACCACGCGCCGCGTGCGGGTGACGCTGACCCTGGCCGATGCCGACGGTGCGGCCGTGGCCGAAATGACGCGCGACTGCACGGACGCACGCTCGGCGCCACGCAAGTGCAAGTGCATCGAGACCGAGGAAGACCGGGGCTACCGCATCAACCGCGAGGCCTTCGGCGTAGCCCTGGAGCAGTTGGCGCAGGCGCATTCCCTGCGCGTGGTGTTCGAGGAAATCTGAGCCGCGCGTGACCGCCGGGCCGCAAGGCTAAAAGGCGCCGCCCGCTTCGTGTACGGCAGCCAGTTCGGCCATGCGCTCGGGGTCGATCTTGGGAAACAGCACCTCCGGCTTCTGCAGGGGGGCGCCGGGGGGCAGGCCGTGCCTCGCCTCGTCCCACACATCCGGTCCGCCGTCGGGTCCGCCCAGCTGCACCTGCACGCCCAACAGCGTGGCCAGCCGCGCGGCGCCTTCGGGAAGAAAGGGCGCCATGGCGGGACACAGCGCGCGGATGATCTGGCAGCAGACGTAGAGCGTGGTGGCCGTGCGTTCGCGGTCGGTCTTGCGGGTGACCCACGGCTGCATGGTGTCGAAATAGACATTGCCGCGCCGGCCCAGTTCAATCAGGCGCTCCAGCGCCTGCCGAAAACGAAACTGGTCCAGCGCCTCGGCAATGGCATCGAGCTGTGTGGGGATATAGGTCAACACGGCTTCGTCGTCCGGCGTGTGGGGACCCGGCTCGGGCACCGCGCCGTCAAAGTTTTTCACGGTCATCGTCAGCGTGCGGTGAATGAAATTGCCGACGACATCGCACAGTTCGCCGTTGTAGCGGTGCATGAAGTCGTCCCAGTCGAAATCGCTGTCTTTCGATTCCGGCGCCACGGCACTCAGATAGTAGCGCCACATATCGGCCGGCAGCTGGTCGAGCGCCCAGCGCACACTGATCATGTTGCCGCGTGACTTCGAGCCCTTTTCCGATTTGCCGGTCTGCCGGTTGAATACATTGAGATATTCATTGGCCGGTATCTGGTCGGCCAGAATGTAGTTCTCCTGCCCCATCAGCATCGCGGGAAAGATGACCGCGTGGAAGGGCACGTTGTCCTTGCCAATGAAATGCACGAGCCGCGTGCCGGCATCCTGCCACCAGGTGCGCCACGCTTCGGCGTCGCCGTGCGTCTCGATGCCCCACTGCCGCGTGTTCGTCACATAGCCGATGGGCGCGTCGAACCACACGTAGATGCGCTTGCCTTCGGCGCGCGGGTCGTCGATGGGCAGGGGCACGCCCCAGTCCGAATCGCGCGTGATGCAGCGCGCGCGCAGATCGTTGACCCAGCCATAGGCGATGCCGCGCACATTCGCGCGCCAGTCCAGGTGCTGGTCCAGCCAGTCGCGCAGGCGGTCTGCAAAGCGGGGCAGGTCCAGCCACCAGTGCAGCGATTCGCGCAGAATAGGCGGGGAGTTATCGCCCGGGATATTGGCGCGCGGTTCGATCAGTTCGGAGGGGTCGTATTGCGCGCCACAGTTCTCGCATTCGTCGCCGTTGGCGCGTTCATAGCCGCAGCTCGGGCAGGTGCCCAGTACGTAGCGGTCCGGCAGGAAGCGGTCCGACTGCTCGCTGTACCACAGGCGCATGGGCTGTTCGAAGATGTAGCCGCCTTCCTGCAGCCGCGAAAAGAACGCCTGGGTCGTGTCGACGTGCAAGTCCCACGAGGTGCGCCCGTACAGGTCATAGCTGATGCCGAGGCGTGCGAAGGCTTCCGCATTGGCATGGTGATAGCGGTCGACCACGGCGCGCGGCGTGATGCCCTCTTTCAGCGCGGTCAGCGTAATGGGCACGCCGTGCTCGTCGGACCCGCCGATGTAGAGCACGGGCCGCCCGCGCAGGCGCAGGTAGCGCACGTAGATATCGGCCGGCAGATAGGCGCCGGCGATGTGGCCGAGATGGATGTGGCCGTTGGCGTAGGGCAGCGCACTGGTCACGAGGGTGCGTTGGAAATCGGGCGCGGACATGCGGGGTCACCTGCACGGTTGATGGGACAGCGTTGGGGGTGCGGCCGGGCCGCAAACCCTGGAGTGTACGGCATGCGGCGGCGGGGTGTCATGCCGCCGTGCGGCAGGCAGCGCAGAGATGCGCATGGCTGGCCATCGACGAACGGCAGCAGCCAGAACGCGTGCCGCCCGCGTTCGATGCGTGGTGCGGGCCCTTAGGGCGCGGACACGGGATTCGGCGCGTCTTCGGGGAAGGCGTCGCGGATGGCGAGGATCTCGTCGAGGTTGGCAAAGAAGACATCGGTGATGTCGGGGTCGAATTGCTGACCGCGCATCTCGCGGAAGTAATCGAGAATCTTGTCCAGCGCCCACGCATGCTTGTAGACACGCTCGACCCCGAGCGCGTCGAACACGTCGCAGATGCCGGAGATGCGCCCGTAGATGTGGATATCCTTACCGGACAGCCCGTTGGGATAGCCCTTGCCGTCGAAGCGCTCGTGGTGTTGCTGCGCAATAATCGCGGCCGTACGCAGCACGCGCCCGCGCGACGAGCGCAGCATGTCGTAGCCGATCTGCGCGTGCGTCTTGATCACCTCGTATTCATCGGGCGTCAGCTTGCCCGGCTTGTTCAAGATGGCGTCGGGAATGCCCACCTTGCCCACATCGTGCAGGGGCGACGCGAGGCGCACCACTTCGGCTTCGGCCTTGCTCAGACCACAGCGCAGCGCCAGCACCTTCGAATATTCGGCCACGCGCCGCACGTGGTTGCCCGTCTCGTGCGAGCGGGTTTCCACGACTTCGCCAAGGGTGAACACGATTTCGCGCTGCGCGTCTTCGATATCGCGAATAAGGCGCACGTTCTCGAGCGCGGCCGCCGCGTGATTGGCCACGATACTGAGCGCCTTCAGGTCGCCCTCGTTGAACTCGCTGCCGTCGTCCTTCTCGGTCACGTTCAGCACCGCAATCACGCGTGGACCGCTGGACTCCGTCCAGTCGGTGTCGGTGATGTACGTGCTCTTGCGCTCGAGCGGCACCGACACGAACGACGGGCTGGAGAGCTTCAGGCTGCGCGCATTCACCTCGGGCAGGTCTTCGACGTTGCTCACCAGCAGCGGCTGCACGTGTTCGGCCACCCATCCGCTGATGCTTTGGTCAGCCGGCACCACCGAACCCTGCTGTTCGTCGGACAGGCCGCGGCTGCACGCCACACGCAGCGAGCTGCCATCGTCGGCCACCAGCATCACCGAGCCGCGGCGTGCGTTCACGCGTTCGAGGGCGGCTTCCAGCACGAAGTTGAGCAGTTCTTCCTCGTTGCGGATCGAGGCGATGGCCTCGCTGATCTTGAACAGCGACGTCACCTCGAGCAGGCGCGCGTTCTCATTGGCCAGGCGGCACCGCTCGAGTGCGTTGCTGACCGCCATCTTAATCTCACTCAGATTGAACGGCTTCAGTACGTAATCATAGGCGCCCTCCTTCACCGCCGCGCGTGCCGTCTCGAGCGTGGCATAGCCGGTCATCACTATGGGCACCAGCGAAGGGGCCACCTTGCGGGCTTCCCGAATCAACTCGATGCCATCCATCTCGGGCATCATGATGTCGGTGAAGAGCACGGCGATGCCGGAATCGCTGCGGACAATCTCGAGCGCGGCCCGGCCATTGGGCGCGCTATCAACCGAGTAGCCTTCGTCTGTCAGGATGTCAGCCAGCAATTCGCGGATAACGACTTCGTCGTCGACCACGAGAATACGCTCGTTCTTGGACATGCGCGCCTACCTGTGCCGGGTCGCTCGAAGCTGCGGCCTGCAGCCAACTAAACACCTGTATACCACACGGAATAGAAAAACCCCGCCTAACCGGCAACACGTTGCACGCGACGCCGCGCCTGACGCAAGGCCGCACGCACGCGCCGGGGCGCCGTGCCGCCCGGTTGGTCGCGCCGTTGCACCATGGCGCCGGGCCGCAGTGCGTCGTACACATCGGCCCCGATCTCCCCGGCGTGTGCCCGATACACCTCGAGCGGCACCTCGGGCAGCGTCAGCCCGTGCTGCTCGGCGTAGAGCACCAACTGGCCCACGACCTCGTGGGCAGCGCGAAAGGGCCGGCCGCGCGCCACCAGATAATCGGCCAGGTCGGTCGCCTCGAGGTGGCCCTGCGCGAGCGCCACCGCGATGGCCGGGCGCTGCACGGCGATGTCGGGCACCATGCGCGCATAGACCTCGAGACAGAGCAGCACGGTATCGGCCACGTCGAAGAGGGGCTCCTTGTCTTCCTGCAGGTCGCGATTATAGGTCAGCGGCAGCCCCTTCACCATGGTCAGCAGCGCATGCAGCGCGCCATAGACGCGCCCGCTCTTGCCGCGCACCAGCTCGCACGCGTCGGGATTCTTCTTCTGCGGCATGATGCTGCTGCCGGTGGTGAAGGCGTCGCCGATACGGACGAAGCCGAAGCCGGGGCTGGACCACAGAATCAACTCTTCACTGAGGCGCGAGAGGTGCAGCATGACGAGGGCCGCGGCCGAGGCAAACTCGACCAGGTGATCGCGGTCGGCCACGGCGTCCATGCTGTTCGCCGTGATGCCGTCGAAGCCCAGTGCCGCGGCCACCTGCTTGCGGTCGATGGGATGGGGCGTACCGGCGAGTGCGGCGGAGCCCAGCGGGCACACGTTCACGCGGCGGCGAAACTGCTGAAAGCGCTCGGTATCGCGCGCCAGCATCTCCACATAGGCGTGCCAGTGGTGCGCCAGCAGCACCGGCTGCGCGGGCTGCAGGTGGGTGTAGCCCGGAAGGATGACGTCGATATGCGCCTCGGCATGGTCCAGCAGCGCCGTCTGCAGCGCCGCCAATTGGGCGACCACCGCGTCGATCTGGTCGCGCAGCCACAGGCGCACGTCGGTCGCAATCTGGTCGTTGCGGCTGCGGCCCGTGTGCAGGCGCTTGCCGGCCTCGCCAATCTGCGCGACCAGCGCCACCTCGATGTTGGTGTGCACGTCCTCGAGCGCCGGGTCCCAGGTAAACGTGCCTTCGGCGATGTCGCGCGCGATGGCACGCAGCCCGCGCACGATGGCGCGCACGTCGGCCGCCTTCAAGATGCCGCAGGCACCCAGCATCTCGGCGTGGGCCACACTCGCGCGGATGTCCCACGGCGCCAGCCGGCAGTCGAACGAGACCGACTCGCCCAACCGTTCCATTAAGGCATCGGTCGGCACGGTAAATCGGCCACCCCATTGTTTCACCATTGGTCATTATCCCTTGCATTGGGTGCATTGGCCGAGCCCGGCGTGCTACACCGCATCGGGGCATGGTACCCGGCGCCGCCGCCAGCGCGCACCCAGAGACGGAACAGCGCAGCGGCGCCAACACCTGACACGGTTTTGCACAGGTTGTGAATGAATAAGGGCTGGTGTGCGGCAACGCAGGCCAGATGGTCGGCATGGACGACTTCATGGAGCAGGTGGAGCGGTATAAGGATGAGTTCTACCGCTACATCATGCGTACGGTCTGGGACACGGGCGTCGCTGACGACGTGTTCTCGTCGGCGGTGCTGGCGGCGTGGGAGAACCGGGCGAAGTTTGAGCCGGGCACGAACTTTCGCGCCTGGATGTACCGGATCATTACGAACAAGTGCTACGTAGCGAACCGCCATATAGCACGCACGCCGAAGAATATAGAAGACGTGCCGGAGACCGCCTTCGCCGTGGGCGACGAGGAGCGGGGCTACGGCAACATCATGGAGGCGCCCCAGGAGTTTCTGGAGCAGATGGGCGATGAAGTCAATGTCGCCTTCCAACAATTGTCGCAGGCGCAGCAGACGGCGATTCTGCTGCGCAGCGCAGAGAAGTTCAGCTATCAGGAAATAGCGGAGATCATGGATATACCGGTGGGCACCGTGATGACCCACCTGTCGCGCGGGCGCGCGAGGCTGCGCAAGGAATTGCGGGCGTATGCCATGGAGCAAGGTATCGTGCGCGACCGGCCGAGGCGGACAGAAGGTGCGGACCCGGGCGCACGCGACACGATGCACAAC
>CAYMLC010000128.1:6891-8319 GCA_964390765.1 uncultured Nitrospirales bacterium | reverse complement strand
GAAGTCCGGGCGGCCGCGCAGGCTTAGAGGAAGTGGATTAGAAACTGTCCGACGTATCCAGCTTGTCCTCGACCGGCACATCGCGCGAGGGGATGTAGGGGCCGGTGATCATTTCCTTGTAGCTGCAGCCGGGGCCGACCATCGGATAGACGAAGGCGTGCTTGTCGACCACGACCTCGAGGAAGGCGGGGCCGTCGAAAGCGACAAAGGCCTCAAGCGCCTCTTGCAGTTCTTCGTCTTTCTCGACGCGCCGGGCAAACTGGAAGCCGTCGGCCTTGGCCGAGGCAACGAAATCTTTCGAGTGCAGCGCCTTGTCGGTACCCGCGAAGCGCCCTTCGAAATAGAGCGTCTGCCACTGCACCACCATGCCGTCACCGTTGTTGTTGAGCAGCAGCACCTTCACCGGGATGTTGTAGGTGGTGCAGGTCTCCATCTCGCCCCAGTTCATGCGCAGGCTGCCGTCGCCGTCGACGTCGACCACAATCTTGTCGGGGTTGCCCACCTGCGCGCCGATGGCTGCGGGCAGGCCGTACCCCATGGTGCCGATGCTGCCCGAGGTCAGCCACGAGCGCGGATGCTTGTAATCGAAGTACTGTGCGGCGAACATCTGGTGCTGGCCCACCCCGGTCGAGATGATGGCCTCGCCCTTGGTGATCTGGTTCAGCAGCTCGCACACCCGCTGCGGCTGGATAATCTCGGCTTCGCGGTTGAAGTCGAGCGCGTGGTTCTTACGCAGCTCACGCACGTGGGCCTGCCACTCGCCGAAGTCGGTTTGCTCGTCCTTGCCGTGCGCCAGCAGGTCCTCGATCGCGAGGCGCGCATCGCCCCGGTGCGACCAGACCACCGGCTTCACCTTGCCGATTTCGGCGGCGTCGATGTCGATATGCGCGATGCGCGCATTCTTCGCGAACTCGGCCGGCTTGCCCGCCACGCGGTCGTCGAAGCGCGCGCCCACCGCAATCAGAAAGTCACAGTCATCGACCGCGTAGTTGGCGTAGGCCATGCCGTGCATGCCCAGCATGTGCAGGCAGTCGGGTTCGGTCGTGTCCATCGCGCCGATCCCCATCAACGTGGTGACCGACGGAATGCCGTAGCGCTTGGCAAATTGGCGCAGGGCCGGCGCCGCGCCCGCGTGCAGGGCACCGCCGCCGATGTAGAGCAAGGGCCGCTTGCTGTTGCGCAGCAGACCGAAGAAACGCTTGGCCGCGTCGCTGTCGAGGCGGTCGCTCAGCATCGATTCGAGGCGACGGTAATAGCCGCTGAACTCGAGCAGGCCTTCGCCCCGATACAGCCCCGTGATATTCTGCACGTCCTTGGGCACGTCGACCACCACGGGACCCGGGCGGCCGGTGCGCGCAAGGTGAAACGCCGTGCGCATCGTGGCCTCCAGCTCGTCTTCGTTGTTCACCAGAAAGACTTGCTTGGCAC
>CAYMLC010000128.1:0-6881 GCA_964390765.1 uncultured Nitrospirales bacterium | reverse complement strand
CTTGGCACACGCGCTCATGATGCTGAAGACGGGCGCCTCCTGGAAGGCGTCGGTGCCCACTGCCGCGCGCGGCACCTGGCCGCAGATAACGACCATCGGCACCGAGTCGGCCATCGCATCGCGCACGGGGGTCACGGTGTTGGTGGCGCCGGGGCCGCTGGTCACGAGGCAGACGCCTACCTTCTCGGTAGCACGCGAGTAGCCCGAGGCCATGAAGCCGGCGCCCTGCTCATTGGCGGGCACCAACAGATTGATCGGCTGCTCGGGGTGGGCGGCGTTGTAGCGGAATACGGCATCGTACGTCGGCAGAATCGCACCGCCACTGTAGCCGAAGATCGTGTCGCAGCCTTCGTCGGCCAGCACCTGCACGATCATCTCTGCACCACTCATCGCCTTGCCGGCGGCTGGGTGCGCCGGCGCCTTAACGGTAGCCATGTCGTCAGTCTCCTTGCGCGAATCGGCCCCTGGCGCTGGCCAGCCGGCCGGCCCACTCCGCGCGGGTAATACGAATTTGTAGAGTCTATCAGGGTGCGCACACGCAGGAAAGCCCGGCATGCGCGTTTCGGCCAACACAGTACACAACAAATAAAAAGGACGCCGCCCCCGCTAGAGGAGGCGGCGCCCGGAATCGCTTGGCAGATGGTGACTACTGCTGCTCTTCTTCCGACGCGGCCTCCTCGCCGCTTACTACCTCTTCCTCGGCTACGCTCTCGGCCGGTGTCTCGGCCTGCGCCGTTTCTTCGGGTACCGGCGTCTCTTCAGCAGCCGGCGCTTCTTCCGCCGCTGGCGCTTCCTGCGCCGGTGCGGCATCGGGCGACGCACTCGATTCGGAATGGCCGCGCTGCACCGCCGCCATCATCTCGCCGGCCACGTCGGCAAAGCTGCGGCCCGCCTGCACCATGCTCGAGGGCACGGCACCGCGAAGCTGCGCGTTCACATCCACGCTGTCCTGGCCTTCCGTGCCGCTTTCGCCGTAGTCCGACTGCAGCGCCCGGTCCTGGTCGCGGTCGTACTCGCGCACGCTGAGGCCGATCTTGCGCTCGACCGGGTCGATGCTGATGACCTTCGCCTTCACGCTGTCGCCCACGTTCAGCACTTCCTCGGGCTTCTGCACCCGGTCGTTGCCCAATTCGCTCACATGGATGAGCCCTTCGATGCCGTTCTCCAGGCGCGCAAAGGCGCCGAAGCTCACCAGCTTCGCTATCTCCACCTCGACATGCGTACCGATGGGCAGCCGCTCGACCACGGCCAGCCAGGGGTCAATCTCGAGCTGCTTCATGCCGACGCTGATCTTCTCGCTCTCCTGGTCGATGCTGAGGATCTTGACCTCGACTTCCTGGCCCTTCTCCAGCACCTCGGAGGGATGGTTCACCTTCTTCGTCCACGAGACGTCGCTGACGTGCAGCAGGCCGTCGATGCCTTCTTCCAACTGCACGAATGCGCCATAGTCGGTGAGGTTGCGCACTTCGCCCTTCACCACCGCGCCGATGGGGAACTTGTCGTGGATGGCCTTCCACGGATTGGGCTGGGTCTGCTTGATACCCAGCGCAATCTTCTCGGCCTCGGGGTCCACGCTGAGAATCATCACCGGCGTCTCGTCGTCGATATTCAGCACTTCGCTGGGGTGCCGCACGCGCCGCGTCCAGCTCATCTCGCTGACGTGCACCATGCCTTCAATGCCGTCTTCGAGCTGGATGAAGGCGCCGTAGTCGGTCATGCTAACCACGCGCCCACTGACGACCATGCCCACGGGATAGCGCTCGGCCGCGCTCTTCCACGGGTTGTCGCTCTTCTGCTTGAGCCCCAGGCTGATGCGCTCGCTCTGCGGGTCGAAGCTGAGCACGACGATTTCAATCTTCTGCCCAACCGACACCACCTGCGAGGGATGCTTCACCCGGCCCCAACTCATGTCGGTCACGTGCAACAGGCCGTCGATGCCGCCCACGTCGACGAAGGCGCCGAAGTCGGTGATGTTCTTCACTTCGCCCGTGAGACGCTGGCCCACTTCGATATTCTTGAGCAGGCTTTCCTTCTCGCTGGCGCGCTGCTCTTCCAGCAGCTTGCGGCGGCTGACCACCACATTGCGGCGGCGCTTGGTCAGCTTGATGATCTTGAACTCCATGCGCTCGCCGATGAACCGCTCCAGGTCGCCGGTGGGGCGGAAGGTAAGCTGGCTGGCGGGCATAAACGCGTCGATGCCGATATCGACCTTGAGGCCGCCCTTCACGCGGCGCGTAATCACGCCTTCGATCACGCCGTCGTCTTCGTATATCTGCTGGACCTTTTCCCAGTTCTTGATGCGGTCGGCTTTAATCTTCGAGAGAACCGGCATGCCCTCGTCATCTTCCGGTTCTTCGATATAAAAATCGTATTCCTGTCCGGCTTCGAGTTCCTGCAGTCCGCCGAACTCATTGCGCGAGACCACGCCTTCGCTCTTATAGCCGATGTCGACCAGCACCCGTTCCTGGGCTATCTCGACCACGCGGCCCCGCACCACTTCGCCTTCCTTGAAGTTCTGCAGGGTCTCGTTGTAAAGCTGCTCCATCTCCTCCATCGACATGCCGAGTTCGCCGAGGTCGAAGTCTTCGTCGTCGAGCAGGAGGGCCGCGTCGTTGGGGTCATCCACCTGCTGAATGGTTTTGTTCGGGTCGTCGCTCATCGGACGTGTTGTTCTCCTGGTAGGCCCGTCTTTAACCCATAGGCTGCAATCTGGACAGCGCTCTCCAGCTGGTCTGCGAAAGGAGAAGATGCCTGCGCCCCTGCACTGGGCGCGCGGGCGCTGACGTCCAGGCAGAACCCTCAATGTAACAAAGGGTTAGCTGAACGGTCAAACGGCGCGCCGCAGAAAAAAGCGCCCGCGCATTGCAGCGCCCGCAACCGTTTCATATAATTACAGGTCCTCTAGCCGGTGGTTGCCGCGTACGGCGTGTGCGTATTTCAGGCCGCTGGCGCGGGGGCCGGCAACCCTGCCAGGCGCGCACCGGCGCGCTCCCAGCCATGGAGTTGAACGCGATGACCCAAGCCACGGTAACCGACCAGGCGGCCGCTACGCTCGAGCTACAGGGCGAAAGCTACACCTTCCCGACGTTTACGGGAACGGAAAACGAAACGGCCGTCGACTGCGTGAAGCTGCGCGCGACCACGGGCGCCATTACCTATGATCCTGGCTATGCCAACACGGGCTCGTGCAAGAGCGCCATTACGTTTATCGACGGCGAGAAGGGCATCCTGCGTTACCGCGGCTACCCCATTGACGAGCTGGCGGAGAAGTGTACCTTCGCGCAGGTGGCCTACCTGCTCATTCACGGCGACCTGCCCACGAAGGAAGAATCGCGCCAGTGGAGCGACGACCTGCGCCGCAACAGCCTGGTGCACGAGAGCCTGCTGAAGTTCTTCGACGGCTTCCCGCCCACCGCGCACCCGATGAACATTCTGGCCTCGATGATCTCGTCGATGTCGTCCTATTACCCGGGCGACGCGACCGACGACGACCATATCTATCTCAACATTCTGCGGCTGATTGGTCAGGTCAAGACCATTGCTGCCTTCTCGTATAAGCGCAGCATGGGCCAGCCTTACGTCTATCCGCGCAGCGACCTGAAGTACACCAGCAATTTTCTGCGCATGATGTTCAGCACACCGGCGGAAGAGTTTACGCTCAACCCCGTGCAGCAGCGCGCCCTCGATATGCTGCTTATCGTGCATGCCGACCACGAACAGAATTGCAGCACCTCGACCGTGCGCATGGTGGGCAGCAGCCAGGCCAACCTCTACTCGTCCATCAGTGCCGGCATCAACGCGCTCTGGGGCCCGCTGCACGGCGGCGCCAACCAGGCGGTCATCGAGATGCTCGAACAGGTCGAGCTGGATGGTGGCGACTACAAGAAGTACATGGAGATGGCGAAGGACAAAACTTCCGGGTTCCGCCTGATGGGCTTTGGCCACCGCGTGTACAAGAACTTCGACCCCCGCGCCACCATTCTGAAGGCGCAGTGCGACGCCGTGCTGAGCGACCTCGGCATCAGCGACCCGCTGCTCGATATCGCCAAGGGGCTCGAGCAGGTGGCGCTGGAAGACGAGTTCTTCATCGAGCGCAAGCTGTACCCCAACGTCGACTTCTACAGCGGCATCATCTACCGCGCACTCGGCATTCCCACCGAGATGTTCACGGTGATGTTTGCCATGGGCCGGATGCCCGGCTGGATCGCGCACTGGCTCGAGATGCGCAACGACCCCGACAACCGCATCCACCGTCCGCGCCAGATCTACGTCGGCCCCACCGAGCGACACGTACAGTAAACGCAGCACGCCACGAGACAAGTAACGCCCCCGCCAAGCGCGGGGGCGTTTTCGTTACGACGGGCAAACGGGCGGGGCTACTGCGATGCACCGCCCAGCTTTTCGACCTGCGCCCCGTAGCCGCCGCGCGACCGGTCCCAGAGATAGAGCGCGCCGAAGACGGCCAGGATCAAGACCGGGAGGACCACCCAGATGCGCAACAATTCCGCAGGCCCGTAGGCGTCGTTGAGCGCGCCCATGATGGGGCCGGCCACCCAGGTGCTGAACGCGCCCGCCGCCCCGACGACAGCGAGCCCGAGGGCACCCGTGCGCGGGAAGCGTTCGCTGGCGATGCCCAGCATGGTGGGCCACCAGTAGGCCACACCAATGAAGAGGAGGCCGCTGCCTGCGAACCACAGCATGGGCGATTGCGCCACGCTGCAGATGTAGAGGCCGACACCCGCCAACGGAGCGGTGATTGCAATGAGCGCGAACGGCGAGATCCGGTGCGTAATACCGCTGCCAAACTGACGCAACGCCCACATGAGACCGTTGCCCCAGGCCAGCAGCAACACGCCCGCCGTGGCCTCTACCGCGGTTACTCCGGTCATCACGTCGTTGTAGACGTTGGCGATCCACTGCCCGACGCCCAGCTCGGTGGCCGCTGTGAACAGCATCATGAAGATGACCAGCAGGAACATCGGCCGTGCCAGCGTGGCCTTGAACATCTCACCCATCGACACCCCCGACGCGACGCGCTCGGTCGGCGGGAACTTCTGCCCGAAGATCATGACGGTGTAGATGACCGCAGGGACCAGCAGCATGGCCATCTTGAGCTGCCAGCCCCAGCCGATCTGCGAAAAGGCATAGGCCGCAACGCCGCCAATAACGATACCGCCCGGGAACCACGCGTGGAACAGGGTGAGCTTCTGCGCTTTCTGGTTGGGATAGATGGTGGCGATCAGCGGATTGCACACCGCCTCGACTAGGCCGTTGGCAATGCCGATGATAAGTGTGGCGGCGACGACGGTCTCGAAGTTGGGCGCGAAGATGGTCAGCAAGGTACCGCCTACGTGGCACACCGCCGCGAGGCGCAACAGCAGGCCCATCCCCAGCAAATCGCACAGCGGTCCACCAAAGAGAATGGCCAGGCCGAAGGTGAAGAATGCCGCGCCGCTGATGATGCCGAGCGAGGTCTTGATCATCTCATCGCTTTGTGCGACTTCTTCGGGCGTCATTTCCACAGTAACTCCGACATACTCGAGCACGAACTCGGATTCGAAGTCGCCCATGATGTCGCCGCGAATGGCGAACGACATCGAAGTCGCGATCAGTGCAATACAACTCGCCCAGAAAAGAATGGTGCGGTTCACGGGAGACCTCCCCTGGTGCCTGGCCCCAGCCCGGATATGCCCACGGAAAACGGCGTAACGGGAAAACGCCCAGCCCGTTAACGCCCTGCTGACCGGAGTCTACGCACCGCGGCATGGGCCTTCAAGCACGCACGCGCACTGGCGCGCTGGTGGTATCCCCCCCTGCCGGCCCCTTACCGCCCCTTCTATTGTGCGAAAGCAGACCCGTTGCGCAACGGCTGCCACGGCAGGAAGTGCGCCCTCTTGCCACCCGCCGCCTGTCGCATACCTGCTGCCCAGCAAACAGCAGCGCCCCGGCAGAAACCCATCTGCCGGGGCGCGTAGCAACGTGACTCAGGCTGCCCGTAGACAGGCCCGGCTTAGAACTGTGCGGATTCCGTCGAGCCCTTCATGGCGACCGTGCTCGATTCGCCTTCGCTGACTGCGTTCGAGATGGTGTCGAAGAAGCCCGTGCCCACGAAGGCCTGGTGCTTCACGGCGTTGAAGCCGTTCTGCGCCTCGGCGAATTCTTCTTCCTGCATCTCGACAAAGGCTTCCATCTGGCGCTCGCGGTAGCCGTTCGCCAGCTTCCACATGCCGAGGTTCAGGTTGTGGAAGCCCGCCAGCGTGATGAACTGGAACTTGTAGCCCATCGCGCCCAGTTCGTTCTGGAAGCGCTTGATGTCGGTATCGCTCAGGTTCTTGCGCCAGTTGAACGACGGCGAGCAGTTGTACGCCAGCAACTGGTCGGGGAAGTCGGCGTGCACGGCGTCGGCGAACTTCTTCGCATCGTCCAGGTTCGGTACGCTGGTTTCGCACCAGATCATGTCGGCGTAGGGCGCATAGCTCTTCGCGCGGGCGATGGCCGATTCGATGCCCGGCTTGATGCGGAAGAAGCCTTCCACCGTGCGTTCACCCGTGCAGAATTCCTTGTCGCGATCGTCCACATCCGAGGTCAGCAGGTCGGCCGCATCGGCATCGGTACGCGCGATAAGCACCGTGGGCACGCCGGCCACGTCGGCCGCGAGGCGCGCGCTGAACAGCTTCGTAATAAACTCCTGCGTGGGCACCAGCACCTTGCCGCCCAGGTGGCCGCACTTCTTGGCGCTGGCCAACTGGTCTTCGTAGTGCACGCCCGCGGCACCCGCCTGAATCATGCCGAGCATCAATTCGTAGGCGTTCAGCGGACCGCCGAAGCCGGCCTCGGCGTCGGCCACGATCGGCTGGAAGTAGTCGTGCTTCTTCTCACCG
>CAYMLC010000127.1:0-8345 GCA_964390765.1 uncultured Nitrospirales bacterium | reverse complement strand
GCGGCGCGAGGGGCGGCCGGCCACCCAGCCCTTGCGCAACCAGTTGAACGCCGACGAGCGCCAGGCGCTGCAGCGCTTGCAGGCGTGGTGGCTCGAGCAGATGCATACCAGTGCGGCGCCGCTGCGCGAGAAGCTGGCGCTGTTCTGGCATGGGCACTACGCCGTGTCGGCGCGCAAGGTGCGCCAGAGCTACCACCACTACCTGCTGAATCGTGTGTTCCGCGAGGACGGCCTGGGCAACCTGAAGGAGTTGACCATCCGTGTGGGCCAGACGCCCGCCATGCTGCACTACCTCGACCAGCGCCGCAGCACCCGCCGCAGTCCCAATGAGAACTGGGCCCGCGAACTGATGGAGTTGTTTACGCTGGGCACCGGCCCCTACACGGAAGCCGATGTGAAGACGGCGGCGCGCGCGTTTACCGGCTGGACCAGCGGTCCCAAGACGTTCCGCTACGCGCTGAACGACCACGACGGCGGCGAGAAGACGTTTCTCGGGTACACCGGCGCACTCGACGGCTGGGATGTGGTCGACCTCATCTATGAACAGCCGGCGGCGGCCACGTTTATTGCGGGCAAGCTGTGGGCTTTCTTTGCCTACGAGAACCCCGAGCCGGAAATCGTGGCGGGCTTGGCCGAGACCCTGCGCGCCCACGATTTCGAACTGCGCCCCATGTTGCGCCAGCTCTTTGCCAGCCGCGCCTTCTACAGCCGGCGCGCTGAGGGCACCCAGATCAAGAGCCCCGCACAGTTCGTGGTGCAGCTGGCGCGTGACCTCGAGATGGACCCGCCGCCCTATGCGGCCATGGCGCGCGCGGCGGCCGCGCTGGGCCAGGCCCTGTTCGTGCCGCCCAACGTGAAGGGGTGGGACGGCAACCGCGCCTGGATCAACGCCAACAGTCTGCTTCTGCGCTACAACCTGCCGCTGCAACTGGTGGCCGCGGCGCAACAGGCCGAACGCGCCGCCGACCCGCGCACCCCCGAAGCGCGCCGCGCCGAGCGGGACGCCCGGATGCAGGCGACGCGCAGCGCGGTACGCGCACGCCTGCGCGAAATGAATCGCGCCGAGCGGCAGGTGAGCCTTCGTACGCTGCGCGAAGGCACCCCCGAAGCACGCCGGGCCCTGTTGCAGCGCTGGGGTATCGCCCCGGTCGACCAGCCGGACGCCGGGCAGGCCGCTGTCTTCGAAGACCTGCAGTTTCGCACGGCCGGTGAATGTATCGATGCCCTGGCCCAGCGCTATCTGGCCGTGCCCCTGTCGGCCGACCAGCGGGCCACACTCGTGACCGCGCTGGGCGTGCCCCGTACCGAGACACGCCTGCGACACGATGACCTGACCGCCGGCCAGCAACACGACACGTTGCGCCTCGTGCTGAGTCTCGCTGAATACCAACTCTGCTGAACCGCCAGGAGCTTTACCCATGTCCCGTTTTTCACGCCGCGAATTCCTCGGCAGTGCCGCCGTCTTCTCTGCTCTGGGCCTGGCGCCCCGCTTCCTCACCGCGGCCGCTGCACCGCCCGAGCCCGCACTCGCCAGCGGACCCGATCAGCGCATTCTGGTGGTGGTACAACTGGGCGGCGGCAACGACGGCCTCAACACGCTGGTGCCCTATGCCGACGACAACTATCACCGGCTGCGCCCGCGCCTCGCCAAGCGCGACGTGTTGCGCATCGACGACACCCTCGGCTTCAACGCACGCCTGACCGGCCTGATGGACCTGTACGACGACGGGCGGCTGGCCGTGGTGCAGGGGGTGGGCTATCCCAATCCCGACCGCTCGCACTTCCGCTCGATGGAGATATGGCATACCGCCAGCGACAGCGACACGTACGCCACGCACGGCTGGCTGGGCCGCTACTTCGACAACTACTGCAGCGGCCGTGCGCCACAGGTCGGGCTGGCGGTCGACCGCGAGCGGCCGCAGGCCTTCGACGGGGCACAGGGCTTCGGCATCGCCACGGATAATCCGGCCGGCTTCGGCTGGGAACCGGGCCCGACGGGGGCCACCGCGCAACAGTTCGCCGCCTTGAACGATGCGCACGCCGCTGCCCACCACGACACGCTCGACTTTCTGCGGCTGACCACGACGCATGCGATCGACAGCGCGGCGGCGGTGCGGGCCGCGGCCGAGCGTGGCGCCGTAGACCGGCAACGTATGCCCCAGCGCGGCATGAACCAGCTGCAAGTGGTGGCCGGACTCATTCGCGGCGGACTCGACACGCGCATCTATTACGTGTCGACCGGCGGCTTTGACACACACGCCAACCAGGCCGGCCAGCACGACAACCTGCTGGAGAATGTGGGCGAAGCACTGGCGGAGTTCCAGGCCACCCTGCGCCGCGACGGCACCGCGGACCGTGTGACCACGCTGGTTTTCTCTGAATTCGGGCGGCGCGTCGCGGAGAACGGCAGCGGCGGCACCGACCACGGCACGGCGGCGCCCATGTTTCTGCTGGGTGAGGGCGTGCGCCCCGGCCTGCACGGCGCCGCGCCCAGCCTCGAGACGCTGGACAACGGCGACCTGATTCACACGGTGGACTTTCGTGCGGTCTACAGCCGCGTGCTGGCCGATTGGTTGGGCGCCAACCCGGACCCGGTGCTGGGCCGCGACTTCGGTGGCCCGGCGCTGTTCGCGTAGCGCGCGTTTCCGGCACGCACTGCACGGGCTGCGCGCGGAACCTTCGGCCTTCGCGGCATGCGCGCCGCTGCGTTGTCAGGCCGTGCGCGCGGCCACGTCGCGAATCGCCGCGGCGATCGCGTCCGGCACCTCCTCCTGCAGGAAGTGGCCGGCATCCGTCTCGGTCACGGGCGCATCGGGAAAGATCTCCTGCATCTTGGGGAGCAGCCGTCCGAGTATCGGGTCGCGCTTGCCCCAGACCAGGGCCGCCGCGCCGTCGAAACGCCGCGCCCACTCGTCTACGCGTTGCATGGCCGGCGTGGTTGGGTGGCCGGGGCCGGTGGGCACCATCCGCGCCAGGGCGAGGGGCGCCGCGCGGTCGGCCAGCTTGCGCAGCGGCCACTGATAGCAGCGCCGTTCGAACGCGCCGATGCTGGCCGGGTCGCCCTGCACCTTGTGCAGCGCACCCTGCGGCATGCCCAGCACGCGAAAGACGAAATCGCTGACCACGGGGGTGTGCGCCAGTTTGTGAAACGACGAGAGTGGCCGCGTCTCGCTCGGCGGCGAGACCCCGGTATTGGCAAAGACCACACCCGCCACGCGCTCTGGCAGGTTCGCGCAGACACTGCCCACGATGGGGCCGCCCCAGTCCTGGCCGACAGCGATGAAGCGTTCGCCCACCAGCGCACGCACCAGCGCGGTCATCACTTCGCTGTGGTGGTCGAGCGTGTGCCAGCTCAGAGCCCGCGGCTTCGTGCTCAGCCCCAGGCCGACCAGGTCGGGCGCGATGAGGCGCAGGCCACTGCCGTCGAGCGCGGCCAGCACCTTGCGCCACAGAAACGACCAGGTCGGGTTGCCATGCTGCATCACCACGGGCAATCCTGCGCCGTGGTCGACAAAGTGCACACGGTAGTCGCCGACCACCGCCACGCGCCGCTGATAGGGCATCGCAGGGGCGAGCCATGCCGGCAGGGGCGGCGCCTCTTCAAAGGTGACTTGGAGGCCCGGGTCGGTCATATCGAGAGTAGAGCACACCCATGGCAATACCGCAAGCAGGAAGGATCGTCAGCAATGAAGCAGGTTTGGATATCGCGCGCCGGCGCGCCCGAGGTTCTGGAAGTGCGCGAGGCGCCGGACCCGCAGCCCGCCCAGGGGGAAGTGGCGATTCGTGTGGCCTTCGCCGGCATCAACTTCGCCGACATCATGGCGCGCATGGGCGAATACCCCGATGCCCCACCCATCCCGTGCGTGGTGGGCTACGAGGTGTCGGGTGAAATAGCGGCGCTGGGCGCGGGGGTCAAGGGCGCGTTTCCCGGCCTGGCCGCCGGCCAGCGTGTGTTGGCGTTCACCCGGTTCAACGGCTACAGCGACTACGTATCTGTGCCCGCCAGCCAGGTCTATGCTGTGCCCGACGGCCTCTCGCTCGAGGCGGCCGCCGCACTGCCCGTGAACTACGGCACGGCCTGGATGGCGCTGTTCCGGCTGGGCAGCCTGCAGCCGGGCGACGTGGTGCTGGTGAGTGCGGTGGCCGGCGGTGTGGGGCAGGCGGCGTTGCAGCTGTGCCAGGCGCATGGGGCGCGGGTGATCGGCACGGCGAGCACGGGCAAGCACGCGCGCCTGCGCGAGTTGGGCGTCGAACTGTGCATCGATTCCCGCGCGGGCGACCTGGCCGCGGCCGTGCGCGAGTTCACCGGCGGCCGGGGTGTCGACCTGGTGCTCGACAGCAGCGGCAAGTTTCGCGAGAGCTATCGCCTGCTGGCCCCGCTCGGGCGGCTGGTCATGTTTGGTGTGTCGTCGTTTGCACCCGGCGAGCGCCGCAATCTCTTCGCCATCGCGAAGGGCGTGCTGTCGATGCCGTGGTTTCATCCCATCGGTCTGCTCGACAAGAACCGTGCGGTGGCCGGCCTGAACATGGGGCATCTGTGGGAAGAACTTGAGCGGCTGCGCGATGACATGCAGGTGATGATCGATTGGGCGGGCGAGGGCAAGCTGGCGCCGGTGGTTGACCAGGTTTTTCGCTTTGTGCAGGCGCCCGAAGCGCACCGCTATATTCAGGAGCGCAAGAACTTCGGCAAGGTGCTGCTGCGTGCCGATTGAAGGGCCGCCCAAAATGGCGACGGGCCCGGAGCAGGAGCTCCGGACCCGTGCCAGCACACAGTGGGAAGGGGGAGAAATACCGGCCAACAGATGACCGGACAGGGGGCGTTATTTGGCTTCCGGCAGAAGCACCGCGTCGATGACGTGGATGACACCGTTGAGGGCCATGATGTCGGTCGCGACGACCGTGGCGTTGTCGACCTTCACCGCCGACACCGTGTCACCATCCTTCTCGACCGTCACGTCGATGCTTCCACCCTGCACCGTTTCGGCGCTGTCGACACCCACCACATCGGCGGCGGTCACGGTACCTGGAACCACGTGATAGGTCAGGACAGCCACCAACTGTTCCTTGTTTTCGGGCTTGAGCAGCTCTTCCACGGTGCCCTCGGGCAGCGCGGCAAAGGCGGCGTCGGTCGGTGCGAACACCGTAAAGGGACCGTCGCCTTTGAGCGTCTCGACGAGGCCGGCGGCCTTCACCGCCGCGACCAGCGTCTCGAAGTCTTCGTTACCCGCGGCGATATCCACGATGTCGGCGGGTACAAGTACCGAATCAATTACGTGAATGACACCATTGCTAGCCGTGATATCGGTGGCCGTTACGCTCGCCGTGCCAACCTGCACACCACCTTCGGTCGATACGGGCAGGCTCTGGCCGAGCAGCGTCGTGGCGCTGTCCACTTTAACCACATCCGCGGCCATCACCTTGCCGGGAACGACGTGATACTTCAGGATGGCGCCCAGCTTGGCCGGGTTGTCGAGCAGTGCGGCAATCTTCTCTTCTCCCAGCGCGGCGAAGGCTTCATCCGTCGGCGCGAAGACCGTGAACGGGCCTTCACCCTTCAATGCTTCGGCCAGCCCGGCGGCCTTGGCTGCGGCCAGCAGTGTTTCAAAATTGCCCGCGGCGGCGGCGGTGTCGACGATGTCGGGCTGCGTATCGGCGGCTTCGGTTGCGCCGTACTTGTTGCCCGACTGTGCGACGGCGGCGCCGCTCATACCGATGGCCAGAACAATAGTGCTGGCCCAAGTCAGCATGCTTTTCATCTCAGGGTATCCTCCAGTGTTGGTTGCGCCTGTGTGTCGGCTTCAGGTGGTGAAACGTGGTGCGGGGGGTGCTCATTCCTGCTTTTTCTGTCACGACTGAAATTTTTTGTCTGCCTGTTATTGAGGCACGAGCAGGCGCCGCCCCTGTGTGCTACATTGACAGCCATGCGCATCCAACTCGTTCATCCGCCCGTCTGCCTCAACCGGCACGCGCTCCAGGCCACGCGGCCCGCGCCACCGCTTGGTCTGGCCTATCTGGCGGCGGCGGTGCGCGCCGCCGGCCACCGGGTGTCGGTGTTGGATGCGTTTATGGCCGCACCCGAGCAGGCGCGAACGCGCGGCCGCATCTCGGTGCTGGGCATGACACCGCAAGCGATTGCGGCGAACATTGCGCCCGATACACAAGTGGTGGGGTTGTCTGGCATGTTCAGCTTTGCGTGGCCGCAATTGCGGGAGATTCTGCGGGCCGTGCGGGCGGCCCGGCCCGATGTGTTGCTCGTCGGCGGAGGCGAGCACTTTACCGGCATGACCGAGCAGTGCCTGCGTGAGACCCCCCTCGTCTATGTGGTGCGTGGCGAAGGCGAAACGACGCTGGTTGCCTTGCTCGATGCGCTCGACGCGGGGGCCGACCCGCGCTCTGTGCCGGGCCTCGCGTGGTGCGATGCCGAAGGCGCGTTCCGCCAGAGTGCGCCGCGTGCGCGCGAGCGCGACGTGGACGCGCTCCCCTGGCCAGCGTGGGACCTGTTCGACCTGGCCGGCTATCACGCGCGCGGTCTCGTGCTGGGCCAGGCGCGGGGCTTTACCGTGCCCATGCTCGCGACGCGTGGCTGCCCGTATGCGTGTACCTTCTGCAGCAACGCGATGATGTGGGGGCGCCATTGGTTTGCGCGGCGGCCGGCCGATGTGGTCGCCGAGATGCAGACCTGGCACGCGCGGTACGGCGCAACCAATTTTCCCTTCCACGACCTGACCGCCGTCTTGCGCCGCTCATGGATTCTCGATTTCTGCGACGCGCTCGAGGCGGCGGCCCTGCCGGTCACCTGGCAGTTGCCCGTCGGTACGCGCTGCGAAGTCGTGGACGACGAAGTGGCGCGCCGCCTGTACCAGACGGGCTGCCGGTCCATTACGTTCGCGCCGGAGACGGGTTCGCTCGCGATGCGCGACGCCGTGCAAAAGCGCATGACCGACGCTGCGCTGCTACGCGCGGTGCGCGCCAGTGCCAACGCCGGCCTGAACGTCTCCGCCTTTTTCGTGATTGGTTTTCCTGGCGATACGCCGCAGAGCCTGCGCGCATCGATCGGGCTCGCGCGGCGTCTGGCCGATGCGGGCTGCCACGACATCGCGCTGACGGGCTTCTTCCCCGTGCCGGGCACCGTGTTGTTCGACGCGTTGGCGGCGGAGGGGCGGGTGACGTACGCCGATACCGACCTCGAAGCGCCGCTGTACGCGATGGAAGCGCGCCTGCGCGAGGCCACCAACTACTGCCGGGCACTGTCGGCGCGGCAGCTTACATACTACAAGTACGCCATCCTCGCGCGGTTCTATGCACGGCAATACCTGCGCCGCCCACAGCGGATTCTGGCGCTGGCGGACAACATCGTGCGCGGCCACGAGGCCGGCCGGCTCGAAGCGTTCCTGTTGCAGCGTCTGCGCCGCGGCTTCACGCGCGCGGCCAGGCTGCCCAGCGCCGCCCCAACGGCGCCGGCCGACTAGTCCGACAGGTCGACCTGTCGGCTGAACGCCACGTAGCCCTCGATGTGCTTCGCCTCATCCTTGCAGTCGGGGTAGTACCACGCTGCATCGGGCAGGGTATCGCCGTTCACCCGCACGTCGTAATAACTGGCGATACCTTTCCAGCCGCAGCGGGTGTGCGTCTGGCTCTCCGTCAGGTATTGCTTGTCCACGGCTTCCGGCGGAAAGTAGTGGTTGCCCTCCACCACTTTCGTCTGCGCGCTTTCGGCCAAGACGGTGCCCTTCCAGATGGCCTTCATGGTGTATCTCCCAGCGTTTGCCCAAGACGCTGAACGCCACCGGCCGAGCGGCTATTTCGCCACGGCGTGCGACGCGGCCGCGAGGCGCGCGAGGGTCTGTATGCCCCGGCGCAGCGTGTCGTCTTCGAGCGTAAACGCTACGCGGATATGCGTATCGCGCGCACTGAAGACACTGCCGGGAATCACGATTACGTTCTCCTCGATCGCGCGCTTGACGAAGGCCGTGCCATCGCCCCCGGGCGCCTCGGGGAAGATATAGAACGCGCCGTTTGGCTTGGTCACGCTGAAGTGTTCGCGCAGGCCCTCGTAGGCAATGTCGCGCTTGCGCCGGTACGCATCGACTTTCGGCGTGTGGTCGGTCTGCAGGGCCACCACGCCTGCGCGCTGCGCCATCGACGGCGCACAGACGAACGAGTACTGCTGCAGCGTGTTCATGGCCTGGATGACCGGTTCGGGGCCGGCGGCATAGCCCAGGCGCCAACCGGTCATCCCCGCGCTCTTTGAGAAACCATTGAGCACAACCAGCGCATCGAGCCGGCCCGCCATCGAGGCAGGCGCCAGGTCATACACCAGCGACTCATAGATCTCGTCGCTGATC
>CAYMLC010000126.1:0-8472 GCA_964390765.1 uncultured Nitrospirales bacterium | reverse complement strand
GGTCACCTGCACCGGCGCGCTGGGCGCCCCTGTAGGATTGAACAGCCGCAGTGCAAAGGCCTGCTGCAGGCCGTTGTCGCTGCCGGTGAAGCCGCCGGTCGGTTCGAGCTGTGGTACATAGGCAAGCTCCCCGAGACGTTCGGCGGGCCACAGGCGCAGCGCCAGTTCGAAGCCGCTTGCCCCCAGCAGCTGCTCGCGCCGGCGGAGCAATTGTGCCACCAGTTCATCGCGCGCTTGCCCCATCGACTCGGCCAGCGGTGCGAAGTGGATGCCCGGCATCTCGAACAGCAGCAGGTTCGGCCCCTCGGCCAGCGTCAGGGCAAAGCGTTGCAGCCCCGCCGCCATCAGTGGCCGCGTGGGGTGGTCGCGGAAGAGCTGGCCATTGACCCAGATGCGTGCGCCCAGCACGGTCTGCAGGTCCATATAGACCGGTGTCGCCGCGGCGGCCTCCACATAGAACGCGGCAAAGGCGATGCCCGCCTCGCGCTCGGGAAAAAAGGGCGCCAGATTGAGCGAGGGGTTATCGGTGCGGGCGCGCTGCCAATAGGCCGTTCCGCCGCCGGGGCGCGGCACCGCCACCAGATGTGCCGGGCGCGTCTGGCCCGCACCGCCCGAGGGCGCCATCAGGTCGGTGTTGTCGAGCAGGGGCCGGCCTTCCGCGAGCGCCGCAAGCAGGCCATCCGTCACCTGTGCATCGAAGGGACCGCACACCAGCCATTGCGATACGTAGCCCTGCTCGAGCACGTCGGCAAGGGCGGGCAGGTCGTCGGGCACCTGCGCGGCCGCGGGCCGCAGCACAAGTAGCAACATGGCCCACAAGCAGGCCCGGGCCAGGTGCGGTCTCGGCATTTTCATGGGGCCTGTTGTAAGACACGGAAGGGGTTGAAGGGAACCAGGCCCGTACGGCGCGGCGGCAGGGTGGCCGCGAAGGGCGCCAGCCAGGTGTGCAGACTCACGGTGTCGCGCACCTCGGTACAGCGCCCGGGCCCCCAGGGCGAGGCAGCTTCCAATGCGGCCCGCAGATGCACGGGCGCGCCCCCGACATGGCGCAGGCCGGGCGCCAGCAGCAGGCACGCGTCGTGCGGCGCCGTTTGTGCCGCGGCGGCTTGCAGCGTGGCGAGGGAATCGGTCGCGCGCCACCAGCGCAGCGCGGCTTCGGTGTGCACGGCGAAGAGCACCACGCACAGCAAGGTGGTGTACAGAATGGCGGGACGCACCCACTTGGGGTGCTGCAGCACGCGCGCCGTGAGGGCCGCCACCGCGATGCCGCCAAACGCACACGGCAGCAGAAAGGGGCCGCCGCCGAGCAGCTGTGCGGGGTCGTAGCCGGGCGCGGCGGCCGCGGTCGAGAAGGCTGTGGCCCAGAGTGCGGCGGTGAACACGGGGCTGCGCACGCACCAGGCCAGCGCGGTGGCCGCGAGCAGTGTGCAGACGCTTGCCACCGCGAGCAGCGGCGGCGCGGCGGCGTAGATGCTGACGGTGCCGGGCAAGAGTCCGAGCGGGTAGAGCACCTGGAACGCGGGGGAGAGGTAGCCGAGCCAGCCGGTGGCCTCGGGCTTGTTGAGCAGCAGCATCGCCAGGGTGACCCAGCCGAACAGCGGTACCCCCAGCCGTGCAACGGCGCCCGGCTGCAGGGCCAGCGCCAGCACCACCAGCGCGGCCAGCGCGGGCAGGGCCGGCCCAGCCGTGAACTGCAGCGGTACCAGGGCCAGCGCTATCCCCGCTGCGGCCAGCAGCCCGCCGCGCACGCCGCGTGTGCGCGCGCCGTGGAAGACCAGCAGCGCACCCAGCAACACGACGAGTGCAGCCAGCAGCGCGCCGGTGCCGCTGAGCGCGAGGGTGCTGGCCCGCTTCAGCGG
Source organism: uncultured Nitrospirales bacterium (assembly GCA_964390765.1). GTDB lineage: Bacteria > Hydrogenedentota > Hydrogenedentia > Hydrogenedentales > JAGMZX01 > CAYMLC01. The sequence continues at coordinate 6,613 of CAYMLC010000126.1, read as the reverse complement.
ATGCGCCATGAAGAGCACAGCCGCGAGCGAGGCCAGCCAGGGCGCACCGCCCACCACCCGCCGCGTGATAAAGAACACTGCCAGCATGCACGCCCACAGCAGCAACAGGTTGAGCAGGTGATAGCCCGGCGCCCAATTTCCCAAGACCGTGCGCAGCGCCGCGAAGACGGCGGCGTCCCAGCCCGTGGCAGAAAGCCGCGCGAAGTCTGTACCGCTCGGCCCCACGACCACGGTCCAGCCCTGCACCGCCAGCAGGTACACCGCATTCGCGATAAGCAGGCGCGGCACCAGGCCGCGGCGGGTAGTGGGCGTAGCGGGGGCGTCTTCAGTAGGTGGGACCTGCATGGCGCGGGAGTCTACTGCCACCATCGGGGGCGGTCAATGCAGCGGCGCGCGGCGGCCTGTTATGCTCCCGCGCATGCACGCCATACTCACGCTTACCGCATTGTTCATGAGTGCTACATACCCAGATGCCGCCGCCCCCGCGGATGCCGGCTCGCCTGCGCCAGCGCTGAGCGAGGCCGAGCGTGCGCACCTGGCCGAGTACGACTGGGCCGCACGCGTGGGCAAGGACCAGCTGGCGGTGTGGGTCGATGTGGCCACGCAGCGTTTCGTGCTCTTGCGCGGCACGCAGGTCGTGTGGGTGACCACCTGTGCCACGGGCGCAGCCGGCACTGGCCAGCGCATCAACAGCCTGCAGACGCCGCTGGGCTGGCACGAAGTGGGCCGCAAGATCGGCGGCGACGCCCCCTGGGGCCAAGTCTTTCGCGGGCGCGTGCCGACGGGTGAAATCTGGCAGCCGGGCATGGACACAACCGAAGACCTCGTGCTCACGCGCATCCTCTGGCTCGACGGCCTCGAGCCCGGCTTCAACCAGGGCACCAATGCCGAGGGCGTGGTGGTGGACAGCCGCCGCCGTTACATCTACATCCACGGTACCAATGGCGAGGCCGACCTGGGCACGCCCTCTTCGCATGGCTGCGTGCGCCTGTCAAACGACGACGTGATCGAAGCCTACGCGCGTATCCCCGAAGGCACGCTGGTGCTCATCTCCGAGCGCCGCCTAGAGCGCGGCGAGTCCCAGGAAGAAGATGATGATGAAGATGATGCCGAGGTACGCCGCGATTAGACCCTGGTCATTACCCGGACCGCCGCCGTCGCCGCCGTCCACCACCTGAAACACCGCCACGGTACCCAGGTTCAGCACATTGGCGCTGGCCGAGCCGGCCGCCGCGTCGACGCTTGCCGCGCTCAGGGTGCCTACCCCGAAGTCGCCGGTCTCGCCGGTGATTGCGAAGCCATTTTCGGTGCTGCTCAGGGTGGTCGGGTGCTGCGCCAGCACAAACGACTGTGCGCTGTCCAGGTTCAGCCCCGCCACCGAAAGTTGGATGGGGTTCGCGCTGAGCCGGGTGGGCGCCACGGGGAAGAAGGTCTGGCCGCCGTCGTCGCTCAAGACGAATTGCACGTCGATGTACTGGCCGCCTGAGGGCAGCGCGCCCGCCGGTTCCGGCCGCAGGATGTCGGCCTCCGCCTGCGGCAAGAGGTCGGCGAGCGTCGGCGCGATGGCCACCTGCAGATAGCCCACCTCATCGGACAGCACCAGGTCTTCGCTGTAGCGCACATTCACCAGCACGCCCGCGTCGCTGGGGCTCTGCAGCGTCAGCGTGCGCGTGCGCGCGCTCGTGCCCGCCTCCGGTGGATAGACCGCCGCCGCCGCCACCAGGCGCTGCGCCGTGGCGCCGGCCAGGGTGGTCGCCGCCAGCCAGCGGTCGCCCGCACGGTCGAGCGTGGTGAAGGGGTTGTCGGGTATCGCGTTGTCATCGGCGTCGAGCATGCTGCCCGCTTCGGCGATGCTGTAGATCGTGCCCACCTGCAGCGGCTCGTCGGGGAAGGTGGTGCTGTTGCCCTGCGCGATTGCGGCGTAGGTGGTGTCGGTAAAGACCGAGGGCAACACCGCGCTGAAGGGTGCGGTCGTGTCGGTGGCGATGTTGTTCAGGTCCGCAGGCACGAAGGGGAAGGGCTCGTCCTCGGCCGGAATCTCGGCGTTGTCCAGGGCGCGGTTGAAGAACTGCACCGAGGCCGTGTCTTCCGGGCAGTCAACTTCGGCATCGAGGGAGAGCGTAAAGGCTGAGATGTCGCGCCCCACGAAAAAGGTCGAGCGGTTCTCGGGCGCGGTCAGGGTCAGCATGTCGAGTGTGCAGGGCGGCGTGCCTTCGCCTTCCGGCTCGCCTTCGGGCGCGCCTTCTGGCTCGCCTTCGGGCAGGCCCTCTCCTTCGGCTGTGCCTTCGCCTTCTGCCACGCCCTCGCCCTCGGGGATACCCTGTGTCAATTGCGTCACGCGCAGGGGAGAGGCCTCCTGATCTTCGCCGCTGGGGCGATAGGTCGCCTGTCCCGCCAAGGTCGCGCTTGCGGCCGCGTCGAGCGGCGGGGTCACGCGATAGGTCACGCGGTTGGTCGCCTGGCCCAGGCCCCAGAAGAAGCGCAGCGTGCCCGCGTCGGGGTCGTCGACACTGGCCGAGGCCGAGGGGCTGCTCGACACAATGCCGTCGAAGGTCCAGCCCGCCGGTGGCCGTTCCGTCACACGCACCAGGTCGAACAGGCCGTCGTCGACCACGTTGACGGTCAGGGTCACGTCGAGTGGTTGGCCGGGCAGGAAGTCGCCCGCATCACGCGTCAACTCCACGCTTGAGATAGTGGCGGGCGATTGCGGCACCAGCGTCTCGGGCGTAATGAACGCCAGCGTGTCTCCGCCGGCTTCGATGCTGCTGCGGCCCGTCAAGGTGCGCAGACCAATCGAGCCGCCGCTCGCGATAGCGCTGTACTGCAGGGTGAAGGGCGTGTCGGGCACGGTATCGAAGACGAAGCTGACGGTGCCCATATCGCCGATGGCCGGTGCCACGTCGGGTGTTGGGCCGGTCAGCAACATGCCGAATTGCCAGCCGCCGGGCAGCGTTTCCTCCAGGGTCAGCTGGGTGGGTGCGGGGGCGCCGTCGAGGTGGACCGCCAGTGCAAAGCGCACTGTGCCGTTCTGCTGGTAGGCGGCGTCGATGGCGCTGCGGCTTACGGTCACCGTCTGGGCGCTGGTGGCCGCGGCCAGGCAGCAGGTCAGGGCGCAGAGCGCGAGGCGCGTGGTTTTTTCGCAGAGCGCTAGGCGCATGGATTGTTCGCAGAGCGCGAGGCGCATGGATGCTTCCTTGTGCGTTGGCGCCAGCGGCCCACGGCGCAGGCGCATACCGCGGCGAGCATCAGCGCGGCCAGCGGCGGCTGCATGCCAGCCAGGAGCGCACGAACGAGGGCGGCCAGCCAGGGCCACTGCGCCACGCTTTGCGCAAGGGCCGGACTCAGGCTGTAGTAGATGTCGACCGCGGCGCTGCCGGCGCGTGTCGGCAACAGCGACCCGTCGCGCAAGCGGCGTAACCGGTCGAGCGCAGGTGTGTGCGGCGTGCCATAGGCGGCCGTGGCGATGAAACAGGGCGAACCGTCGCCGTCGTCGCGGTCACCGGGTTCGATGTCCAGCAGCTCCGCCAGGGTCACGATGCCCAGCACGACCGTGGTCGGGTCGATGCCGTCGCCACCGGGTCCGGGTCCGGGTCCGCCACCCGCAGTCTGGAAGGCGCCCACCAGCGTGTTGCCGCTCAGCGCGGCAGAGGCCATGCCCAGGGCCGGGCCGGCGGTCTGGTTGGGCAGCGGGGCGTAGGCGTCGCCTGTGGCGCGCAGCACCACAGCGCCCTCGGGACTCTCGACGCTCGCCTCGAGGCCCTCGAGCAGCACGCCCGCACCGGGGTCAACGCCCAGGCCCATCACGGTCAGGCCAATCGGATTGGCGGCGTAGCGTTCGGCGGGCACGTCGAAGAAAGACGCGCCGCCATCGTCGCTCAGCATGAAGCCCACCACGAGCCATTGCCCGCCCGCAGGCAGTGCGCCCGGCGGTGATGGCGGCAGTTGCGCGGCGGCCTCGGCCCCCACGGCGGCGTCGCTCGTCGCGCCCGCCTGCACCAGCAACATGCCTTCCTCACCCTCGCGCACCAGGCCCGCCGGCACGGCCAGGCGAACGATTAATCCAGTGCGCTGCGCGGACTCATAGACGAAGGTACGGGACACCGCAGCTGGACCCAGCCGCGCGGCCATGGTCTGGCCTATGACGCCTGTGGCCTCGTCGTCGACCCGCCCGCGCCACTCATCGCCCGCCCGCGGCAACGTGGCGAAGGGGTTGTCCGGCAGGCCATTTCCGGTCAGGTCCTCGGCGGCACCGGCCACGCGCAGGCCAAACGCCGCCGCGGCGGAGAATGTGGTCATCGGCTGCCGGCACGAGGCCGCCTCGAACTCGGCCGTGTAATCCACCTCTCGCACGTTCATCAGCGGAAAGCTGGCGAGTTCTTCGAAAGGCGGCGCGGTCAGCGTGGCGAGCGGCTGGGCCGTGGCCGCGCCCGCCGGCCGAATGCCCACGTCCACCTGCGTGATGTCGGTCGCGCAGTCGCCTTCGGCACGCAGGGCCAGCGCCAACTGCTGCACCGATTCCGTGGCGAAGATTGTGGCGCCATCGGCCGGCTGCGCCACGGTAAGCGTGGTCAGCAGGCAGTCGCCCGCGCATTCGGTTTCGTTAAAGGTGGTAATCGCCTGATTCGAAAATTGTTCGTCGCCCGTGGTGCGGAACGTGGCGATGCCGGTGAGGCGCGGCGTGCCCGCCAGCATGTCGGGCACCTGCACGACATAGCTGAATTCGACCGGAAAAGGCGGAATGGTGATCCACGCGAAATCCAGCGCCCCGCCTGCGCCCTCGGTGGGCAGGATGCTGGGCAGGTCATCGCCCGTGGCCGACACGAAAGTCCAGCCCTCGGGCAGTGTCTCGGTCAGTCCGAGCGCCGTCAGCATGTCGGCGCCTGTGTAGTCAATCGTCACGTCGAGCCGTACGGTGCTGGCGGGCACCGGGTCGCTTACGCTGGCGGTGCGGCTCAGTTGCAGCGCACTGTCCGGGTCGCCTTCGGGCGCTCCTTCCCCTTCGCCTTCCGGCGCACCCTCGCCTTCCGGTGCGCCCTCGCCTTCCGGCGCACCCTCGCCTTCCGGCGCCGGTTCGCCTTCGGGCGGTGCGACCTGGTTCACCCCGGTCTCTACGGTGCCCGTCCTGCCGTCCGGTCCGCTTACCCGGTCGTAGAGGGCGTCGCCCCTGAAGGTCACCGGCCCGCTTGCACCGGGCGGCGCCACCACGCGGTAGACAAAATCCAGGCTGCGCAGGTTGTTGCCGGCCGGACCGAATTCAAAGCGCAGGGTGCCGCTGCTGCCGATGGCCGGGGCCTCGCGCGGTTTCGCCCCTATTCCCTCGCCGGCGTAGGTAAAGCCCGTCGGCAGGGTCTCGTTCAGCACCACCTGCTGCGCCGTGCCCGTACCTGTAAAGCGCAGCCGCACTTCAACGTCAAGCGTGAAGCCTGGCGTGTATCCGCCCGCCGGCACATTGCGCGTCAGCGTGAAATCGTCGGTCGGGGGCTCGCCTTCGGGTTCACCACCCGGCGCACCCTCGCCTTCCGGCAGGGGCATGCCCTCGCCTTCGGGGGTGGGGGCCTGGCTGATAGCCGTCGGCTGCGACGTAATCGCCGGACTGCCGCCGGGCAGACCCGGTACCGAAGCCGTGCCATTGAAGGTCACCGTGCCGCTCGTGCTATCGGGCACGGTCATGCGATAGGTCAGCGTAACGGGAAAGCTGCTCTGCACCAGGTTCTGCCAATTGAACTCGGCATTGCCCGTGCCGCCGATGTCGACGTTTGAACTGCTCGGCTGGCGGCTGGCCGAGACCAGGCTGTCGAAGATAAAGCCGCCCGGCGGGTCTTCTTCGAGGGTCAGGTCGACCGAAACCTGCGTGTCCGGGATGGTGTAGTTGATGGTGACGGTGACATCGAGGGGGGCGCCGGGCGTATAGCCCTCCGCATTGAAGGCCCGGCTGAGCGAAAGCGTCTGTGCAGCGGCCGGCAGCGTAAGCAGCCCCATAAGCGCCACAAGTGGCCAGACGGTGCAGAGGCGTAGAAAGAGCCGTGCGCGCAAGTATGCCTTCCTTATGGCCGTGCTGGTGCCCGCGCGGAGTATAGGGGGGCAGCCAGACGGGCGCAAACGATACTGCCTGCTGCGCCCTCACGTTACGCGTCGCCCATGTTCGAAAAAGGCGCCGGCGGTGCACCTGTCGCACACCGCCGGCGCCGGGTGCCGTCACGCGATCAGGCGCGGCGTGGGCGCCTCCGCCAGAGCAGCGCGAGCGTGGCTGCGGCAGCGAGGGCAAACACCGCCATCTGCGGAGCCTGCACCAGGGCCACCAGCACCTGCAGCGCCATACGCACGATGGCCGACAGCGCGGGCGACTGCGCCACCGCCTCGGCCAGGGTCGGACTCAAGCTGTAGTAGGCGTCGACCGCGGCCGTGCCCGCGGCACTGGGCAGCAGCATGTGGTCGCGAGCACCACGCAAGGTGTGCAGTTCCTCGGCCAGCGGCGTGCCATAGGCCGCCGTGGCAATGAAGCACGGACCATCGGCCGGCGCTTCCTCCTCCGGATCGACCTTTTCCCCGTTCTCCTTGGCATTGTCACCCGTGAAGAGGCTGAAGAGGCTCTCGAAGATGCGCACGATGAAGT
>CAYMLC010000125.1:0-8486 GCA_964390765.1 uncultured Nitrospirales bacterium | reverse complement strand
CGTGGCCGAGGCGCGCGCGGCCGAGCGTGAAGCGGCGTTGAATGTGGCGCGCGGTGAATTGGGCGTGGCCAGCGAAGTGCGGCAGGCGCTGGCGAATCTGGAGATAGCGCAGCAGCAGCTGATCCTGCAGCGGACGACGGCCGAGTTTGTGAGCCGCAATCGCGAACTGGTGGAGAAGGAGTACGACGCGGGCCAGGCCTCGCTGACGCGCCTGAACGAGGCCCAACGCGATCTGGTGGCGGCGCAGGGGCGGCTGGCCTTGGCACGGGTCGACCTCAAGCGGAGCTGGCACAACCTGCGCACGGCCACGGGCGCGGTCTTGCGCGTAGCCTACCCCGACGCCGATACGGCACGCGCAGATACTAAGGCCGAGGCAGCAGCCGAGGCGGATGCCGCTAGGCCACCTGCTGAGGAGGAGAGCCAGCCCTAGCTGCGCTTTCGGCCTTCGCGTGCGCTGTGGTAACTTCGTGAGCAGTTGGGCACGCCGCCCATTGAAGTAGTCGATATGGACAGCCTCTTTCAGTACCTTCCCTTCCTCGAAGAAATTTACACCGCGCCCATGTTGCACGCCGCCAGTGTGCATATGCCCATTGCGCTCGCCGTGCTGGGCGCGCCGCTGGCGCTGGCCCTGTTGTTCCTCCCGCGCCGGCACGGCCTGCGCGCGCTCACGGTGGCGGCCTTCGCACTCATGGCGGTCTCTTCTTTTGCCGCCGCGCAAACCGGCACGGCCGCACGCGAGGAAGTGCCCAACACGTTGCCGACCGAAGCGTGGGAGACGCTGGATACGCACGAAACGCTCGGACTGCGGGTGGGGTGGTTGGGTCTCTCGGTGGCCGTGTTGTTGGCCGTGGGTTTCGTGCCGCAGCCCGTCGTGCGGCAGGCCGTCAGCCTGTTTGGGTTTGCGTTGTCCGTGGTCACCTTCATCGTCATCAGCATCACGGCGCATCACGGGGGCGAACTGGTCTACCGCTGGGGCGTGGGCACCGATCCCATGCGTGAGGAGGCGGGCGAAGTGGTCGAGGCACCCGCCACGCCAGACGCCGAACCCGTGGAAGCGACGGCAGCTATTGAGCCCGCATACGGCGACGACGTGATGCCGATTCGGCCGATAGACCTGGAAGCCGCACGGCAGATCAGCTACGTCAAGGACATCGTGCCGATCATCGACTACCACTGCATCTACTGCCACATGGCGCCGGACATCGAAGGCGGCTACGAGATGGATACCGTGGCGAACATGATGAAGGCCGGGAACAAAGAAGGCCCGGGCATCGTGCCGGGCAAGCCCGACGAGAGCAGCATCATCCTCTACAGCCGCGGCATTCTGAAGCCGCAGATGCCGCGCGGCGAAGACCCCATCCCCGAGGAAGACCTGCACACGCTGCGCCAGTGGATAGCGGCCGGTGCGCCCGACGACAGCAACGGCGAAGTGATGTATTAGGCGGCGCGGCGGCTAGCACGTGATCTTGCCGGTGCGGCTAGCGCGCGATGACCTTCATCTCTTTCTCGAGCGCCACGCCATCGTTCAGGTCCGCCTCGCAGATGGCGTAGTCGTCCTCCAGTTGGGTGACGGTCAGCGTGCCGATGGGCCGCTGCCGATGCGCGATGACCCGGCCGGCCACCTCGATGGGTTCGCCATCGGCCAGCACGGTGAAGGCCCGACCCGCTTCGACCCCATGGCGTTCGCCGAGATTGATGAACACGCCGGTAGCCGTGACCTCAGCCACCAGCCCGCGCAACTCCGTCTCGTCGCGCAGGTGCTCGACCACGGCCGCGCTCAATGTATCGGCGGCCTCGGCGAGATCTTCGGCGCGCAGCGGCTGGCTCACATCGAGCACAATCTCGGTGGTCTCGCTGTCGACCAAGCGCAGATAGGCCGTTGGCTGGCCGCCCAGCGTGCCATAGCTGATAAAGCCCAGCAGCCCCGCCGACATCACCGTGCCCAGGCGCCGCTGTGTGGTGGGGTCGGCCAGTTCCGAGCTGCCCAGGTTCAGCTCCTGCAACAGCGCGTCGAGCATTTCGCGCTCGACCACGGTCACCGCATCGCTCGCATTCAGTTGTTGCTCGAGCGCGCGCTGCAGCGCCACATCCATGCCGGCGCGCGCCAGTACCACAGGGCTGCTCTGGCGGCCGGGCAACAGCGCCAGGACCGGCGGGCGCGTCGTCCAGGTGTCGGCGGCGGCCGTGCCTTCGGCTTGCGCCTGCTCGTATTGCTCGCGCAGGTCGCTTATCTGTTGGCGGATCAGTTCCTGGCGGCTGGTGTCGTTGGCCGCGGCCAACTCGTCGCGCACCTCCGCCAGCAAGAAAGCCACCGTATCGTCTTCGCGCAGGCGTGCCGCGCGTTCCAGCCGAGTCTGGGCACTGTCCAGATTGCCCTGTTCGCGGTCTAGCGCGGCGTGGTTGCTCAGCGCCACCACGTTGTAGGGGTCGTGCTTCACCGCGTCGTCATAGGCTTGCGCGGCGCTGTCCGTGGCGCCCTGCACATGGGCGGCGCGTGCTTGTACGTTGGCCGCCTCACTGGCCTTCCAGCCGGCCTCTTCCGGCAATTGCGCGAGCGCCGCAGCCGCCGTGGCCGCGCTGCCTTCCACATCGCCGATCTGCAGCTTGGCCTTGCTGGCCACCACCTGTGCGTAGGGATCGTCGCTGTCGGCGGCGTGCGAGATCGCTTCCTCGTAGTCGCCGCGCGCCAGCGCGACCGTGGCCAGGCCGGCGTCCGACTCGATTGCGGCAAAGGCCGCTTCCGCCTCGTCCAGCTTACCGGCCGCGGTCAGCATATAGCCTTGCAGTTCCTGCGCCGCCTCGGCCGTGTCGTCTTCGTTGGCCGCCTCCTGCAGCAGTTCATGGGCCTGGTCCAGTTTGCGCTGCTGGAAGAAGTTCTCGGCCACACTGAGCACCAGTCGGCCCATGCTGGTGCCGCCACCGCGGATCACGCGCTCGACAACGCGGGTCTCATCGGCCACCACGAACGCGGTCAGCGGAAGAATATCGACGGCGTTGAGCCAGTCCACATCGCCCAGTGCGTCGTCGTCGATCACGAAGTATTCGATACCCAGCGACTGGGCGAAGGTGCGCAGCGCGTCCTCGTCTTCGCGTACGCCCAACGCGATAATCTCGAGTTGTTCGCCGCCATAGCGCAGGTCGAGCGCGCTGAGCTTGAGTGCGATGTCTTCGCTCGATTCCGGCGTGAACAAATGCAGGATGACCAAGTCGCGCCCTTCCTCGATGATGGCATCGAGGATCACCTGCTCGCCGAAGATGGTCTGTGCGGCGATGGGCGGCGCCGTTTCGCCCTTGTCAATGGCGGCCGCCCATGGCGCAAGCGCCACGCAGCACAGGGCCGCAATGCTATACACGCGCTTCGGGACCATGCCGGACGCACTCCTCACTCGTTCACCCCTTGAACGTACTGCACGCATTATACCACCGGATTCGAAATTGCAAGCGGCTCAGGCGGCGGGCGGCAACACGATCATGGTGTCGATGACTTGTGTTCCCGCGTCATTGGGTTTAGCAGGCACGGTCCACTCGACTTCGCTGGGCTGGCCTTCGTTGAGCACGATGCGCAGCGCGTCGGCGGTCGCGGGCGGGTCGAGCGGAACCCGGCCATTCATGTAATCGCGCGCTTCGCCCACGCGTTGGCCATCGGCATACACGCGCACCGTTACCTCCGCGAAGGTGAGGCCCTCGTATTCCGCGGGACAAGTGGCGCCCAGCGGCTGGCCTCCGCAGGCGGCAAACGCTTCGGCGTCGCGCGCCCGGTAGAGTGCCCGCAACACCACCGCTTCGACCTGACTCTGGGCGGTGGCGGCAGGCGGGGCTTCCTCCTCGGCTGCTGCGGCGCGGCGTTCACCCTCCGCCGCGGCCGTGGCTGCCTCGCCATGGCTGGCGGGTTCACCCGCAAAGACGCCGACGAAGAGGGCATAGAGCGCGATACCTACCACCACCAGCGCACCAAAGCCCACGGGCAGCAGCTTTCCTTGCAGCGTGGGCGGACCGAGCGAGCGGCCCGCCTGGGTCTCGCTGTTGGTGTCGCGCGGGCCGGTGCCCTCGATCGTGGCCATGCTGTCGGGCGAATGCAGCGACGCCTCGGCGGTTTGCGGCGGCGGCGTCGAGGCAGCGGGCGCCGCGGTATGGACCGTGGCATCTTCTGGCGCATGCGAGAGGACCGTTGCGCCCGCATTGCTGAGGTTGACCGTGGCGTCTTCGCGGGGGTCGGCACCGCTGAGAATGGCGGGGTCGGGCTCCGGCTTCAGGCACTCGTACAGCGCCGCGGCCAAAGCGCGCCCATCCCGGTAGCGGTCTTGCGGCGCCTTGGCCAGTGCGCGCAGCAGCACCTCGCTCAAGGGGCGGGGCACGGCCGGGTTCAGCGTGTGTGGCACCACCGGCTCGGTACGGGTCACGTGATGCATGATGGTCGACAGTTGTTCGCCGCCGAATGGCCGTTCGCCCGTTGCCAGCTCGTAGAGTATGACCGCCAGGGAAAACAGGTCGCTGCGTCCATCGATGCGCTGGCCCATAAACTGTTCGGGGCTCATATAGTGCGGCGTTCCGATGAGGGCGCCCTGTTGCGTCAGCTCTGAATCCGCCAGGTGCGCGATGCCAAAGTCGGCGATCTTGGGCGGGCCGTCGTTCGGCATCAGGATATTCGCCGGCTTGATGTCGCGGTGCACCACGCCGTTGGCGTGCGCATAGGCCAGCGCTTCGGCCAGGGTCGCCATGAGGCCCACATAGTCTTCGACCGGGCGTGCGGTGCGCGTCTTGATCCAATCGCGCAGGTCGCACCCCTCAATGTACTCCATGGCAATATACGTCGTGTCGCCATCGGTGCCCGCGTCGTAGATGGTGATGATGTTCGGATGGTTGAGCGCGCCCGCCGCCTTGGCCTCGCGCAGAAAGCGCTCGAGCAATTCGTCCGCGTTGCCGCTGGACTCGAGCACGTCGCGCCGCGCGGTCTTGATCGCCACGCACCGGCCGATATTCGGGTCGCGCCCTTCATAGACGATGCCCATCGCGCCCTTGCCCAGTTCACGCTGCAGGCTGTAGCGGCCCAGTTTTGCGGGTGCTCCTTCGCTCATCGTCCTGTCGTCTCCGCGGCCGCAGCCGGTGTATTCTGGGGTGGTGCGTGCTGGCTGGGTGCATGCGCAGCAGGCCATTTTCGGGGCGTTTTCGCCGCTATGTTATGCTCGGGCGCGCACCAACGTAAGGGTAAAGGGTAAACGAAACGCCGTGACAGATCGCACCTTCATCCGTTATCGGGCGATGCCGGGCCTCGCCACCCTCGCGCGCCTGGCGCTGTTCGTGGGGCTGGCCGCGGGGCCGGCCGGGGCGCAGGGCCCGCTGGGTAATCTGCTGGGTGGCGAGCTGATCGACCCGCGCCCGGGCATCTATGCGTGGTACGAAGTCGAAGACGCCAAGACTGGGCAGGTGCTCTTCATGCGGCAGGCCATCGTCGGCGAAGAGCGGGTGGGCCGCCGCGACGGGTACTGGCTCGAGATCGAGATTGTCCCGCGCGAGGGTATCCCCGCCATTTACAAGATGCTGGTGACCGGCCCCGCCAGTGACCGTGACCACCTGCACAAGGTCGTCGCCAAACCGGGTGCGGGGCCGCGGGTCGAGTTGCCGGTGGACGAGTTGTTTGCCGAAGACGAGCACCCCCCGGCGCCGCAGCGGCTGGGCGAAGAAACGATATCGACGCAGCAGGGCGAGATACCCTGTGTGCGCTATGCGCTCGAACAGGCCGACGGCTCGACGGTGCAGGTGTGGCTGAGCGACCTGGCGCGCCCCACCGGCCTGGTGAAGATGGAGTCGGACACGGGGCGGCTGATCCTGACGCGCACCGGCGAGGGCGGTCCCCACGGCGCCACAGCATTGCCGGAGCCGGGTGCGGGCGACGACGATGACGGCCCGACCTCGAACATCACCGTGCGTGTGGAGCCGGACCCGGAAGGCCCGCCGCAACGGCAAGGAGCCCGCCGATGAGAGTCGCGTTTGCATGGGCCGTGAGCGGGGTGCTGGTCCTTCTGGCCGGTTGCCAGACGGCGCCGGAAGACGAGCCGCCCTTTGCCGAGCCGGTGGTGCAGCCACAGGCATTCAATCCGATTCGCTATACCGTGCCGCTGCAGTTGGAGAGTGGCCCGTATCCGAATCTGTTCGATTCGGCGAGCACGGCCACGTGGGTGGTCACGCAACGTTATCTGCCGCCGCGCCCCGAGGGCGCCGAGGCGGACCCGCTGCCCGAGCCGCCGCCGCTGGCCGAAGCCTCGCCCACGGCGACTCAGCTGGCGGCGGTGAGCACGGTCATCGAGTGCGACCTGCAGAGCGTGTTCGGCGACCTGAGCATCGCATACGATGCGGTGGGCCTGCGTGGCGTCAACGTCTATCTCGAGCTGGCCAATGGCGAGCGCCGCCAGCCGGCCCACGTGGCCACGGACCCGGGCCTGGCCGAGCAGCGCGAAGGGGCCCTGCGCCGCTTCATCCGCACGAACTATGTGATCTTTGAGCAGCAGCCGCTGATCGTGCCGGTCAGCCCCGGTGAAATACCGCGGGTCAAGCTGGTGCTGGAAGGCTACGGTTGCCGCTTTGTTGCCCAGTGGGAGGGCTACGCGCCCGCAATGGCCGAGGGCCTGCGCCCGGCCGAAGCATGGGCCGCCACCCGCCGCGCGGTGCGCAAGGTGCGCATCGAGGCCGAAGCGCTGTCGCACGAGTTCGACTGACGCCCCAGCCGCATGCACGTGATACGCGGCCTCATGACCTTTATCGGCGTGCTGCTCATCGCCGCCGCCGTGCTGGTTATGGTGGCCACGCCGGAGTTGAGTGCCATGCTGCGCCGCCACTTTGAACAGCGCCTCAGTGACACGCTGGATACACCCGTCACCATCGAGCGGGTGCGTGTGCAGCCACTGCGCGCGCGGCTGGAGATCGAGAACATTCGGGTGTTGAACCCGCCGGGCTTCGAAGCCGAGCCCGCTATCGTGGTGGGGCGGGTCTCGGCGCAGAGCGATTGGCCGACGCTGTTCAAGCGCGAGCCGCGCCTGCGCCGGGTCGAGTTACACCAGACGCAGTGGTCGGTCCGCCATGCGATCGGTTCGGGCGTGAACCTGGTCGTGCTGGCGCGGCAGGCACAGACCAAGGCCGCCGCGCGCAAGGCCGGTGCAGATCCCGCGCCCCCGGGTCGCGCGGAAGACGCGCGGCGCGTGGTGGTCGATGAACTGGTGCTTATGCGCAGTGAGGCTACGCTGCAGAGCAATCTGATTCCGGGTGGCAAGCTGACCGTGCAGCTCGAGCCGCTCGCGGTGAGCGCGGTGGGCGAGCAGCCGGTCTCCACCGCGCAAGTGACGGCGATGTTGTTGCGCAGTGTCATCATCGAACTGGCCACCCTCAATGGGGTGGTGCGGCCACTCGCCCGCATCCTGCGCGGCCAGGCCGAGGAGATTGCCCCCTGACCGCGCGTTGACCATCCCGCCCTGCGCACGTATTCTCTTGCCATGGCCACGGTCCGTCTCGAACAGGTGCGCAAGGTGTATCCGCCCAACGTGGTGGCGGTGGAAGAGCTGTCGCTCGCCATTGAAGACCGCGAGTTTCTGGTGCTCGTCGGCCCTTCGGGCTGCGGCAAGTCCACGACGCTGCGCATGGTGGCCGGCCTCGAAGAGGCCACCAGCGGCGACCTGTTCATCGGCGAACGCCGCGTGAACGATGTGGCGCCGAAAGACCGCGACATCGCCATGGTCTTTCAGAACTACGCGCTCTATCCGCACATGACGGTCTACAAGAACATGGCGTTCGGCCTCATGATGCGCGGCGTGCCCAAGCCCGAAATCAAGCAGCGCGTACACGAGGCCGCGGCCATTCTCGGCATCGAACATCTGCTCGACCGGCGGCCGCGCGCCCTCTCGGGCGGGCAACGGCAGCGCGTGGCCGTGGGCCGCGCGATCGTGCGCGACCCGGAAGTCTTTCTCTTCGACGAGCCACTGTCGAATCTCGACGCGAAGCTGCGCGTACAGATGCGAGCCGAAATTGCGAAACTGCATCAGCGGCTCGAAGCGACGATGCTTTACGTGACACATGACCAGACCGAAGCCATGACCATGGGCCAGCGTATCGCGGTGATGAACGAAGGGCGCCTGCAGCAGATCGCACCGCCCATGGAAATCTACGAGCGCCCGGCCAACCGCTTTGTCGCCGAGTTTATTGGCCTGCTGCCGATCAATCTGCTCGAGGGCAGGCTGGAGGCGGAAGACGGCGCCCTGCAGTTTCGCGGCGCGCAGGAGGGTCTCTCGCTCACGCTGCCGCCCGGGCGCGCGGCCGGCCTCGATGGGCACGTGGGCAAGCCGGTGGTGCTTGGTTTGCGCCCCGAGCATCTCGCGCATGCGGCCGAGTCGGCCAACGGCGCCCTGGCCGCGCAGGTGGAAGTGGTCGAGCCGATGGGTGCGCACGTTAACGTCTATCTGCGCGCGGCCGGTCAGTCACTCTTGGCGCAATTGCGCACC
>CAYMLC010000124.1:0-8556 GCA_964390765.1 uncultured Nitrospirales bacterium | reverse complement strand
GTGTCGTTCCACGGCATGTTGGTGCCGTCGTTGCCGTGATAGATAAAGCGCGTCTCGCCGGTGTGGTTGTTGATTCGCTTGAAGACCACGGCTGCGTCGCGCTTGTCCCAATAGCCGTCTTCGATCTGCAGCGTGATGCGCTCATCGGGCGAGATATTCGGGCCGCTAAACTGGTAGCCGGGGTACGGCGAATACGGGAGCTGGACGAACCAGTCCGGGTGTTCCACCACCCACTTGGAATAGATGCCCACGTGGTTGGGCACCATGTCCGTGGCCAGCCGGATGCCACGGCGCCAGGCGCGCTCGGCCAGATTCTGATAGGCCGCTTCGCCGCCCAACTCGTGCGCGACCACGTAGTCGTAGAGTGAATAGGCCGAGGCAGCCGCTTCGGGGTTGCCCATCATCTGCTTGATCTGACGCGACGTGGGCGAGCGTTCCCACAGCCCGATGAGCCAGAGGCCGGTGACGCCCCAGCGCCCGAGCGTGTCGAGCTCTTCGTCGGGTATCTGGTCCAGCCGCGTGATGGGCCGCTGATACTTCTTCGTTAACTGGTCGAGCCAGACGAAGACCGTCTTTGCCAGCAGCACCACATTGGGCATCCAGTCCTTATCGGGGCTGAACGCCTCGGGCTCGGGATAGCCGGTCTCGCCCAGGCCGAAGCGCAGCACGCGCAGTGGACCAGGCCCGAAACCGCGCCAGGCATTTTCCTCGCTCAGAATGCCGCGCGCCACCATCAACTCGTCCAGCAGGTCGGGCGGCAGCACGCGCTTCCAGCGCTCGCGGATGAAGTCGAGTTGAGCCTGCAGTGAATCCGGTGCGGCGTCGATGGGCGCGCGCAGCATCTTCAGCAGCGGCAGGTCCATGTCGGGCAGCGGCGGCTGCGTGTCGAACCACTGCTCGAGGCTGGTGATAAACGGCGCGTAGGGCGCGCGGGCGTTGAGGGCGGCGTCGTCGAACAACTCGCGATACGGCGTCAGCGCGCGGTTGTAGTGCGACAGATAAAGCAGAATCAGTTCGCGGGCCAGCACCTCGTGATGCGAGAGCGTGCGCAACTGGCCGCGCAGATAGTCCTGCGGCAGGACCCGCCGCTCGCGTACCACGTGCGGTGGAAACAGGTCGAGATAATGGGTGCGGGGCGACTCGCTGCGGTCGGCGCCAATCTGCTGGCTGGCAAACTCGAGACCGCGTTTAAGCGAGCCCGGCTGCTCCTCCTCTACATAGTAGGTAATGATGTAGCGGAAGATTTCCGTAAGCAGCGCCATGGTCATAAGGTCGCCCGCCCGTGCGGGCCGGGCGCCCGCCACCCCGAAATCGCGGTGGGCATTGATGCGCGCGGCGAGGCCGCGGATGCGATAGACATGGTCGGCCACGCCCGCATCTTCGCCGCTGGGGCTCCCCAGCGTGTCGATCTGATAGCGATCCCACGCGGCCTGCGACAGCAGGAAATGGAACGGACAGTAATCGTCCTTGTGATACGACTTGGTTTCGAGCATGCCTCCCTCGGCGTGGGTGTGTGCGGTACCGGCGGGCCGCCGGCGGGGCCGCGCGCAGGGCGCATCAATTCGTGAGTAACCAGGGTCGAGCATACACCATTCCGCGCGGGGCCCCCCAAACGCGCCGCACTGCGGCGCCGGCGCCGGGCGTGCTATGCTCGCTTCTGCCATGCAAGAGTTGTCGACCGATACGCCTGTGATCACCCTCGTCAGCGGCTTGCCGCGTTCGGGCACCAGCATGCTGATGCGCATGTTGAGCGCGGCGGACTTGCCGATCCTGACCGACGAAGAGCGCGCGGCCGACGACGACAACCCGCGCGGCTATTTCGAATTCGAGCGGGTGAAGCAGCTGAAGGATGACAAGGACTGGGTGTCGCAAGCGGCGGGCAAGGTGGTGAAGGTGATTTCTTTTCTGCTGCCAGAGTTGCCAGTTGGCTACCACTACCGTGTGCTATTTATGCGGCGTGCCCTGCCCGAGGTGCTCGCCTCGCAGGCCAAGATGCTGAAGCGCCGTGGCGAAGCGCCGCGCACCGACGACGCGCGCATGAGCGAACTCTATCAAAAGCACCTCAACCATGTGACGCGCTGGCTCGCCGAGCAGCCACACTTCGACGTGTGCTACCTGGACCACCGCGCCGTGGTGCAGCAGCCTGCGCTCGCGGCCCAGCAGATAAACGTCTTTCTGGGCGGCGGGCTGGATGAACGCGCCATGGCCGCCGCCGTCGAGCCGTCGCTCTATCGCAACCGGGTGAACTAGCCCGTGGGCGGACCCCCGCAGCCCACAGCGGCAGATGCGCTGGCCGCGCTCTTGCCCAAGCCGCTGTCACCCACCGATGCCGCGCAATTGCGGGCCGACTGGGTGGAAACGCCGCTGGGTGCGATGGTGGCGGTGGCGGACGCCGAGGCGCTGCACCTGCTCGAGTTCGCGGACCGCAAAGGCCTGCAGACGGAATTGCGGGCGCTGTACGCCACGCACGACGGCAGTCTCGGTCTCGGGCGCTTCCCCGCCACGGAGCAGGTGACGCGCGAATTGGCGGCGTACTTCGCGGGTGAATCGCACCAGTTCCAGACACCGGTGCGCGAGTGGGGCACCGCCTTCACCGTCAGCGTATGGGCGGCGTTGCGCCAGATTCCCGCGGGCGAGACCTGCAGCTATGGCGAGGTGGCCCGGGCGCTGGGCAAGCCGGATGCCGTGCGTGCGGTGGCCCGGGCCAACGGTGCGAACCAGCTGGCCATTGTCATTCCCTGCCACCGCGTGGTCGGCGGCAACGGCCACTTGACCGGCTACGCCGGCGGGCTGGCGCGCAAGCGCTGGCTGCTCGAGCACGAGGCCACACACTGGCTGTTCGGGGTAGGCGGCGCCGGCGCATAGTCGCGCCCGGTATCGGGTTGCTATAGTCCCGGGCCGCGACCCAGACCGTCGAGTTCCGTGCCGGCGATCCACGGGTCGCGAGATGACGGCAAGCGCGAGACCTTATCCTATGACCACGCACACCCTAGGCATCATCATGAACGGCGTGACCGGACGCATGGGCACGAACCAGCACCTCATCCGCTCGGTGCTGGCCATTCGCGAGGAAGGCGGTGTGCCGGTGGGCGATGGGGCGCGCATCATGCCGGAGCCCTTGCTGCTCGGGCGCAACCCGGACAAACTGCGCCGGCTGGCCGAGGCACACGGCGGCCTGCCCTGGTCCACCGACCTCGACGCCTGCCTCGCCGACCAGAACTACCCCATCTACTTCGATGCACAGACCACGCCGCGGCGCGTTGCGGCGGTCACGCAGGCCATCGACGCGGGCAAGCACATCTATTGCGAGAAGCCGTCGGCCACCACGACGGCCGACGCGTTGCAGCTGTACGCGCACGCTGAGCGCGCGGGCGTGAAGCACGGCGTGGTGCAGGACAAGTTGTGGCTGCCGGGGCTGCGCAAGCTGAACTACCTGATCGAGACCGGATTCTTCGGCGAGATTTTGAGTGTGCGCGGCGAGTTCGGCTATTGGGTGTTCACCGGCGAAGACCAGCCGGCCCAGCGCCCCTCGTGGAATTACCGCACGGAAGAAGGCGGCGGCATCATTGTGGACATGCTGTGCCACTGGCGCTACGTCATCGACAATCTGTTCGGCAGCGTCAACGCGGTGACCTGTCTGGGCGCCACCCACATTCCGCGCCGGTGGGACGAACAGGGCCAGCCTTACGAGGCGACGGCCGACGATGCCGCCTACGCCACCTTCACGACCGAGCGCGGCATCATCTGCCACTTCAACTCGTCGTGGTGTGTGCGGGTGCGGCGCGACGACTTGCTGACGCTACAGGTCGACGGCACACGCGGCAGCGCGGTGGCGGGCCTGCGCACGTGCCGCACCCAGCACGATGCGAACACGCCCCGGCCGGTCTGGAACCCGGACATCCCCAACCCCATCGATTTTTACGGCGGCTGGGCCGAGGTACCGGACAAGGCCGTCTACGATAATGCGTTCAAGGAACAGTGGGCGCTGTATCTGCGCCATGTCGTGCGCGACGAGCCGTTCCCGTGGAACCTGAAGGAAGGCGCCAAGGGCGTGCAATTGGCCGAACTGGGCCTGCGCAGCTGGCGCGAGCGCGCCTGGGTCGATGTGCCCGCCCTATAGCGCCGCGTGCAAAACGGAGCTTCTCGAACCATGCCCGAACGGCTGACCGATTTTTCGCGCCTCGCGCTGCACACCATCACCACGAAGCCATGGACGCTGGCCGAGTGTCTCGAGCACTACGCCGAGCTGGGCATTGGCGGTGTGTCGGTATGGCGCGAGCACGTGGAGCCGGTGGGGGTGCCGGAGGCGGCACGCCTGATTCGCGAATCGGGTCTCACCCCGGTCAGCTATGTGCGCGGCGGCTTTTTCTGTGCCACCAGCGGCATTGCGCGTGAAGAGGCCAAGGCACGCAACCACATGATCATCGACGAGGCCGCTGCGATGGGCCTGCCCATGGTGGTGCTGGTGTGCGGTGCCGTGCCAGGCTTGCCGCTGGCCGATGCGCGCTACCAGATCATGGCGGGTATCCAGGACATCCTGGGCCACGCCGAGGACGCCGGCATCCGCCTCGCCATCGAACCGCTGCACCCCATGTACGCGGACAACCGGTCGGCCATCAATACAATGGAGCAGGCGAACAACATCGTCACCAGCTTCGACAGCGCCCACCTCGGCATCGCGGTCGACGTCTACCACACGTGGTGGGACCCCTACCTGCGCGCCGAGATCGACCGGTCAAAGGGTAAAGTCTTCGCGTTCCACGTCAGCGACTGGCGCACGCCCACGGTCGACATCGTCAACGACCGCGGCATCATGGGCGAAGGCTGTATCGAGGTGCGCAAGATACGCGGCTGGGTCGAGCAGACGGGCTTCCAGGGCTGGAACGAAGTCGAGATCTTCTCAGAGCGGCTGTGGAACCAGGACCAGACGAGCGTGGTCGAGCGCATTAAGCTCGCCTACCTGAAGCACACCTGATGGCGCGCGCGGTAGCGCCTGTTCCGCCTTGAACCGCCCTAGAGAAAGAAACCGAACAGGAGCGTGTTCGAGAAGAACTCGAGCAAGACCTCGAAGAATCCACCAAAGATGAGTTCGATGAGCGAGTCGAGAAAGGCTTGGATGTCGAATTCGATGGTATCCATGATGGGGTACATCTCCTGTTTCCGCTGCCCGGGAGTATAGCCGAACCCGCCAGCGGTTATACAGTTCTGGCCGCCGCGCTCACACGATAAGGTATCACCATGCCGCAAGCCGCGATGGAAGCGCTCGAAGGGCGCATCGCACAGATACGCGACCTGCAACACGCCGCCGCGCTTCTGCAGTGGGACCAGGAAGTCCACATGCCGCCGAAGGGCGCCCCGGCGCGTGGGCGCCAGTTGGCCACGCTCTCGGCGCTTGCGCACCGGCTGCTGGTCGCCGGCGAGACGCGCAAGCTGATGGAGAAGGCAGAAAGCGGGAGCGCTACCTTCGAAAAGGATGCGCAGACGCACCTGCGCGAGATTCGCTACGAATACGACCGGGCGACCCGGCTGCCCGAAGCGTTCGTGCAGCACCTGGCCGAGGTGCGCAGCAACGCCTACCACGCCTGGGTAGACGCCCGGGCCCACAATGCCTTCGAGACCTTCCGGCCGCACTTGGAAAAGATTGTCGACTTGATGCGGGCCCAGGCCGAATACATCGGCTACGAAGAATCGCCCTACGACGCGCTGCTCGAAGAGTACGAACGCGGCATGACCGCGGCTCAGTTGCGGCCCATCTTCGGCACCCTCGGCGAGCGGCAGCGCACCCTCGTGCGCGCAGTGGGCGCGGCGCCACCGCCCGATACGGCGTGGCTGGCCGGCGAGTGGGACGTCGAGCGCCAGTGGGCCTTTACCATGGAAGTGTTGCGCGACCTGGGCTACGACCTCGAGGCGGGGCGCCAGGACCGCAGCGTGCACCCCTTCACGACCAGCTTCGACTTGTACGACGTGCGCATCACCACGCGCTTCGATCCGCACGATCCCTTCAGCGCGCTCATGGGCACCATCCATGAATGCGGCCACGCGCTCTACGAGCAGGGGTTCCGCCCCGAAGACCAGCTCAAACTGCTGGGCGACGCGCCGGGGCTGGGCATCCACGAGTCACAGTCGCGGCTGTGGGAGAACGTGATCGGCCGCAGTCTGCCCTTCTGGGAGCACTACCTGCCCCGGTTACAAGAACACTTTCCCGGGCAGTTGGCGGGCCGTACCGCCGAAGACATCTACCGTGCCGTCAACCGTGTGGCCCCGTCGTTCATCCGCGTCGAGGCCGACGAGTGCACCTACAACCTGCACGTTATCCTGCGCTTTGAACTCGAGGTTGAATTGATCGAGGGGCGCCTGCAGGTGGCCGACGTGCCCGAGGCGTGGAATGCCAAGGTGAAGGATTATCTCGGGCTGGACGTGCCCGACGACGCCCACGGCTGCCTGCAGGACATCCACTGGTCGCACGCGAGCTTCGGCTATTTTCCCACCTATACCCTGGGCAATCTGTATGCGGCGCAGCTGTGCAACCAGATCGAGGCCGACCTGCCGGGCCTGTGGGAAGATGTGCGGGCCGGGCGCTTTGGTCCGCTGCTGGCCTGGCTGCGCACGCACGTGCACGAGGTGGGCCGCCGGAAACTGGGGCCCGCCATCGTGGAAGCGGCCGCGGGTGCGGCACCGTCGCCCGAACCCTACCTCCAATACTTGGAAAGCAAGTACCGCGCGCTGTACGGTTTGGACAAGTAGTACGCCGCAGTCCTTCGAGCTCGCCTATGCCCAAGCACCGCACACGCGCCGTGGGAATCTTGACCAGCGGGGGCGATTGTCCCGGCTTGAATGCCGTCATTCGCGCGGTCACCAAGAGCCTGCTTGCCGAAGACGTCGAAGTCTTTGGCTTTATGGAAGGCTTCACCGGCCTGGTCGAGAACCGCTACATCAAGCTGGACGACCAGATGACCAGCGGGCTGCTGACCGTTGGCGGCACCATTCTGCGCACCAGCCGGAACAAGCCCTACAAGATGCCCATCCCCGGGGGTGGCACGCGCGACATGACCGGGGCCGCGGCCGAGACCTATCGCCGGCTGAAGCTCGATTGCCTGGTCTGCCTGGGCGGCGGCGGCACGCAGAAGAACGCCCACCACCTGATGAAAGCGGGCGGACTGAATGTGGTGACGGTGCCCAAGACGATCGACAACGATGTGTGGGGCACCGACGTGTGCTTCGGATTCGACACGGGCATGTCGATCGCAACCGAGGCCATCGACCGGCTGCACACCACGGCATCGAGCCACCACCGCGTGATGGTGGTCGATATCATGGGGCACAACTCGGGCTGGCTGGCGCTGGGCGCGGGCATGGCCGGCGGTGCCGATGTCATCCTGATTCCGGAGATTCCCTACGACCTCGAGATTGTCGGCCAGTCGCTGATCGCGCGCATGCGGCGCGGCAAGACCTTCAGCATCATCGCCGTGGCCGAGGGCGCGCAGTCGAAGGCCGTGGCCAATGGCGGGAAGGACAAGAAGAAGGCGAAGAAGAACGCGGACAAGGGCGACAAGAAAGGCGAGAAGAAAGGCGAGAAGAGCGGTGCGCCACAGGACGCGCACCTGCACCAGCCGGTGAGTGTGACGCTTGCCGCGCACATTGAAGAGGTGACCGGCCTCGAGACGCGTATCACCTCGCTGGGTTATCTGCAGCGCGGCGGGGTGCCCACGCCGACCGACCGTGTGGTCTGTTCAAACTTCGGCACCCGCGCGGCGGAACTGGTGCTGGCGCGCGAGTATGGCCAGATGGTGGCCAAGCGTGGCGAAGACTATGTGGGGGTGGCGCTGAGCGAGATTGTGGGCAAGAAGCGCACCGTGCCGCCGGACCACGCGTGGGTCGTCTCGGCGCGGCAGGTGGGCACGTGCATGGGCGACGAGATGCCGCCCGGTCTGCAGGAGTAAGGCATGGCCGAATCGCGTACACCCGTGGCGCTGGTTACCGGTGCGAGCCGCGGCATCGGGCGGGGCATCGTGCGGTGTCTGGCGCGGGCGGGCTTCGACATCGTGGGCACGGCCACGCGCGCCGACCCCGGCAATCGCGAGCAGGGCCTCTACGAAGTTGCAGACCGCGTAGCCGAGGAAGGCCGGCGCATGGTCTGTGTGGCCGGCGATATCGCCGATACGGGCACCCACGCCGCGTTGCTGGATGCCGCGTACGACAGCTTCGGGCGGCTCGATTGCCTGGTGAACAACGCGGGCGTGGCGCCGCTCGAGCGCCGCGACCTGCTCGATGCGACCGAAGCGAGCTACGACCGCGTGATGGGCATCAACCTGCGCGGTCCCTTCTTTCTCACCCAGGCGGCGGCGCGGCGCATGCTGGCCGGGCAGCCGGGCGACGGTGCCCACCAGAGCATCGTCTTCGTGAGCAGCATTTCGGCCAACGCCGCCAGTCCCGACCGAACCGAGTACTGCGTGAGTAAGGCGGGCCTGGGCATGGTGGCGCAGAATTTCGCGGTGCGCCTGGGCGGCGAGGGCATCAATGTGTACGAGTTGCGGCCCGGCATTACCGCCACCGACA
>CAYMLC010000123.1:0-8577 GCA_964390765.1 uncultured Nitrospirales bacterium | reverse complement strand
GGTTTCAGCGGCACGCCCGATGTTTTTCACACCCTGCCCGAGCAAGTCGCCGCGGCGGGCTGGCGGGTCGAGGCGCCACTGCTACCCGGACACGGCACCAGTCCGCGCGACATGGAACGCACAAAGACGGACCAGTACATCGACTTTCTGGCCGAGGCCTATGCGGCCTTGCGCAACCGGCACGAGACCTTGGTGGTGTTGGGGCATTCGATGGGTGGCGCAATAGCGACCATCGTGGTGGCCGACACCTATACCGCACAGCAGGAAGACAGCGACGACACGGCGGAAGCGAAGGTGGTGGCGGCGGCGCCGCCCGACGGCTTGATCCTGCCCGCGCCCTACTACCGCGTCACGCACCGCTGGTACTACGGCCTGCGGCCCGAGCAATACATGAAGATGGGCAGTACGGCCATCCGCTGGGTGCCCGGCTGGCGCGAGCCCGTGGCACGGCCCGAGGTGGATGAGGTGGTGAGCTATACGTGGATACCCACGGCCGCGATCTTTCCGGCGACCGAACTCGCGCGGCGCGCCCGGCAGCCCGAGGTGCTGGGCGCCATCGAATGCCCCACGCTCGTGCTGCACAGCGTGAATGACCGCGTGACTTCGTATCGTGCAGCGCGCGCGGCCTTCGGCCATCTGGGGACCGAAGACCGCGAATTCCTTTCACTCGAACGCTCGAACCACATCCTGTTCTGGGATTACGAGCGCGAAGAAGTGAGCGAAGCCATTCTCTCGTTTCTGGCGGAGATTGCCGCGGCAAGCACTGCGCCTTAACCGGTGACCTTGCGCACCAGCGCGCGGCCGATAAAGCGGAACTTGTCGCCCAGCGGGAAGCGCTTCAGCACCGTCTTCACGACGCCCTGCGTAAAGCGCGTGCGCTTGCTGTAGTCGATCTTAATATCCACGATCGCGCACTGGCCTGCGGCCGTGGTTTCGAAGGCCTCGCGGATGCCCGCTTCGATCTGGTCGTTGCTTTCGATAGCGATATACTTCGCGCCCGTAGCGATAGCGAAACCCTCGAGCTTGATCTGGCCAATCACCGTGCAGCTCTTGCGGTTGTAGGGAATCTCCTGCCCCTGCGAGATCTGCGACAGCTCGCCGTCGTAGAAGACAAAGTAGGCGACCGGCGCGCCCTCGGTCGTCGCCGTCAGAATCTCCATGCCCGTCATGATGAAGGCGCCATCGCCCACAATACCGACGACCTGTTTGTCCGGGTGCGTCAGCTTGGCGCCGATGGCCGCGGGCACGCAATAGCCCATGCAGTTGAAGTCCGTCGGCGAGACGAAGGCGCGCGGTGCATGCACCGGAAAACACTCGGCGGCAAGGAAGGTGTGGTTGCCGTCGTCCACGACCATGATGTCGTCGTCGGCCAGTTCCTTGCGCAGCGCATCGAAGAACAGCTGCGGATTCACCCGCTCGTTCAGGTGGCCGTGCCATTCCTTTCGATAGGCCGCCTTGTCCCGCGCAATCTGCTCGGCACGCTGCGTGCGCCGCGCGCTGTTGTCCAGTTGCTTCGCCTCGAGCGCGGCGCGCAGCGCCGGCACCGCCACGCGGCTGTCGGCCACGATGCTGACCTTCGCGGGGAAGTTGCGGTTGATCGACGCGGCATTGATATCGATATGTACGAGGCCCTCGGGCACGGTGCAGCCGAAGCTTCCGGAAGGAATCTCGCCGAAGCGCGTGCCGATAGCGAGCATGGCGTCGCAGTCCTTGAAGGCGTTGGTGGCGGCGGGCACGGCGGCCGGGCTGAAGCCCATGCCGGTGTGCAGCGGGTGCGTGGCCGGAAACGCGCTGAGGCCCTGCAAGGTGGTGCTGACCGGTGCGCCCAGCAAGTCCGCAATGGCGGCTACGTCTTCACTCACGTCGACCGCGCCCCACCCCACGAACAGGCCGGGGTGGTTGGCGTTGGCCAGCAACTCGGCGGCCTGCTGAATCGCGGCATCATCTTGCAGGGGTGCCGGGGTCACGGGGTCGAAGGCGGGCACCGTGTCGATCTGCTGGCGGAAGAGCTGCAGGTCTACCGGCACCTCGACCAGCACCGGACCGGGCGTGCCACTGACCGCGGTGCGGTAGGCCTTATAGATGGTGGGCACGATGTCGGCCTGCTGGGTCACGCGCCACGCGCCCTTCGAAATCCCTTCGAGCACCTTGGTCTGGTCGAGTTCATGCAACTGATAGCCGTAGGGCACATCGGTGCGGGTGCCGCCGGTGAGGATGAGCATGGGAATGCCGTCGAGATAGGCCTCGCCGATACCACTCATCGCGTGGGTCAGGCCCGCGGCCGGCACGATGGCCAGCACGCCTATCTGCGGCGCGGCGGTGCGGCTGATACCGTCGGCAATGAACGAAGCGCCGGCCTCGTGGGTCACCAGCACGGGGTGAATCTTCTCCGACATGTTCAGCTCGTCATAGAGCTCGGTGTTGTGCACCCCCGGAATGCCGAAGGTAAAGGAAACAGGCAGTTGCTCGAGGGCGTAACGCACGAGCCAGGCGCCGCTCTTCGACGCATTGATGCTGACGGTCTTCGGGGCTTCAGCGGTAACGGCCATGGGGCTCGCCTCCTGCGCCGGCGCGCGGCCGGTGGTTGCGGTGTGGCGCGGCGGGTAAGGCGCCGCGTGCGGGTCTCGCGCATCTTCCACGATGTTAGCCGCCGATGATACCCCGGGTCCGCGCGGCGGCGCTAGTGGGCCGCCCGCATCGGCGGTGGCGAATCTTCGGGGTGCGTTGTCTACCGCGCGCGGATGAGGCCGGCGAAGCAAGGCCGCTGCCGTTCGCATTTGCCCAGGCCCTGTAACGTTTGTGCCCCGGCAGACGTATTGCTTACGTAGGCAGAGGCACTGGCGGGTGGGGAAGCCCGCTGCTAACCGTGCTAACCGTGGCTGAAAGGATACGACGATGAGCGAGCACATGCGGCCGTTTTCGCAAACCACGACCCGGCTCTACATCTCCGCGTTGGAGGCCCCGGCGCGTGCCGCCGTGGAGCCGCCCTTCGAGGCGACGACGCTGGCTGTGGGCGAGGAGTGCGACAAGAAGTAACGCGCGCCTCGGCCGTCTGGCTCGTAGGCGCCCCTGACGATCCCGAAGCCGCACGCGTAGCGTCGGCCTTGGGTGAACGGGACGCCGACATCGTGCACCTGAACGCTCCCGGTTTTCCGGAGAATGTGCACATCAGCCTAACTGACGGCGTGGCAGTGCTAGGTCGCCGGCCCCTCCACACCCCCCACACCATCTACCTCCGCGGCCTAGCCTGCCACCCGCTCAGTAAGCGTTGGGGCGAAGAATTGCCCCAGCGCCCGCATGGGCTCATCGCCCAAACCGACGAAATTCGCGCGCACCTCGAATCGCTCTTGCGCTGGGCGGCCGACCAGGGCGCGCGCTGCTATAACAGCCTGGAAGCCAATGCGCAACACAGCCGCAAGCCGCTGCAACTGCTGCGCCTGCAGGCTGCGGGTGTGCGGGTGCCGCGCTGGTGTGCCAGCAACGACCCCGATGTTGTGCGCCCATTCGTGGCCGAGGTGGGTGCGGCGGTCTACAAGCCGCTGGCCGGTGGTGCGGCGGTCGAGCCGGTGAGCGCCGACGACCTGAGCGATGCGCGACTGGCCGCACTGCGCCATGCGCCGGTGCTGTTTCAGGCGCGGCTGTACGGCGAGAACGTGCGCGTCTACGTGGTGGAGCAGCAGGTGGTGGCGAGTGTCGTGATCGAGAGTAATGCGCTGGACTACCGCACGCAGCCGCACGAAGTGCGCCGCACCACGCTCTCGCCGGTCGAGCATACCGCCTGCCTGCGTGCGGCCCGCGCCTGCGGAATGACCTTCGCGGGGGTCGACCTTATCCGCGATGCCGACAGCCCCCACGTGCTGGAGTGCAATCCTTCGCCCATGTTTGTCACGGTCGAGCGGCGCGCGGGCTGCGATATCGCCGGACCCCTGGCCGATGCGTTATGCTCGACACACGGGGTGGGCGCCGCGAAATAGCCGCGTGCGCCCGGGCTGTTGCACGGGTCGGGCACCCAAGGAGAAGCACCATGCCATTCGTCTGTCTTGCATACGCCGCCGGGCTCATCGCCATCGGCGTGGGTTTTTACTTCGGCACCGGGTCAGAGAGCTGGACCGCACTGATCCCGGCCTTTATGGGTGCGCCGTTTGTCATCTGCGGCGCGCTGGCGCTGAATGAGAAGTACCTGAAACACGCCATGCACGCTGCCGCCGCACTCGCGGTGATTGCGTTCCTCGCCACGGTCAATGGGGTGTTCGGCTTTCTCTTCTGGCTGACGGGCGGCGGCGAAGTGGAGCGACCGATGGCCGAGCTTTCGCAGGGGCTGACTGCGCTGCTGTCGCTGGGCTTCATCGCTGCCGCGGTCAATTCGTTCATTCAGACGCGGCGCGCGAAGAAGGCCGCACAGGCCCCCGTACCCGACGCCTGAGTCCGGCGCGGCCTTCAGGCTTCGTTGCGCCGCGGCTTGTCGCGGAACTTGCCGCGTGTGTTCAGCCGCACCAGCGCACGCGACAGGCGGGGTGCGTGCCGCCAGATCCAGACGATGATCTTGCCGTGCCGCGTAATCGTGACCTCGGCGCGGCGGCGGTGCAGCGCGCGCACCATCTGGTGGGCGGCCACTTCGGTGGGCATCACGAGCCAAGCCGGCGCGGGGTCGGGTCGCTCGGTCAGCACGCCGTGGTTGTCCTTGTGGCGGATTTCGCTGCGCACCAGGCCGGGATTGATGAGCGTGAGGCTGACGCCCTGATCGGCCAATTCATGCCAGGCGCCCTCGGCAAAGCCCGTAAGGGCGAACTTGCTCGCGCAATAGGCGGTGGTGCCGGGCGTGCCCACGCGCCCGCTGATGCTGCCGACGATGCCAAAGCGCCCCCGCTGCGCGCGCAGGTGGGGCAGGGTGGCATAGAGCGTATCGAGTACGCCGAAGACGTTGGTCTCAAACTGGCGGCGATAGTCGCCGGTCTCGAGCCGCGCCAGCGGCGCCGCCACGCCGAAGCCCGCGTTGGCCAGCACCACATCCAGCCGCCCCCAGCGCTCCACCGTCTGGGCCACAGCGGCTTCGATCGACGCGCGCTCGCACACGTCGCACGCCAGCGCCAGGGCCTCGCCACCGGCGGCTTCCACGCGCGCGCGCACCTCGTCCAGTTTGTCGGCCCGGCGCGCACACAGGGCCACGCGCGCACCTTCGCGCGCAAACGCTTCGGCGCAAGCCGCGCCAATGCCTGAAGAGGCACCGGTTATCAGGACCACCTGTCCGTCGTGTCGTCTCGCCATGGTTCAGTTTCCCAGCCGCCGGATCAGGGCATCGGCAAAGGCATCGGTCGAGGCCGTACCGCCCAGGTCGCGCGTCAGTTCGTCGGGGTTGCCCTCGGCCAACTGTGCGTCGTACGCCCCGCGCAATGCCCGCGCCGCATCGGTCTCGCCCAGGTACCGCAGCATCATCACGCCCGACATAATCAGCGCGAGCGGGTTGGCCACGCCCTGACCGGCGATATCGGGTGCGCTGCCGTGTACTGCCTCGAACACTGCACTGTCGACCCCGATATTGGCGCCGGGCACCACGCCCAGGCCACCGACCAGCCCGGCACACAGGTCGCTCATCATGTCGCCGTAGAAGTTTTCCATCAGCAGCACGTCGAAGCGTGTGGGGTCGCGCACAAGCTGCATGGCCGCGTTGTCGATGATCAGCTCTTCATAGGCGATGTCCGGCGCCTCTTCCTCGTGCACGCGGCGCACACAGTCCAGAAACAAACCGTCGGATTTCTTCATGATGTTGGCCTTGTGAAAGACCGACAGCTTCTTGCGGTTGCGCTCCTTGCAGTATTCGAAGGCCTTGCGCGCGATCCGCAGGCTGGCCTTCTCGGTGACGACCTTGAGGCTGGTCACCACGCCCTCGGCAATCTCGTTCTCGAGTCCCGAGTACAGGCCTTCGGTGTTTTCGCGGAAGACCACGATATCCACGTTTTCATAGCGGCTGGGTACGCCGGGCATGCTGCGTACCGGGCGGATGGCGGCATACAGGTTAAGTGCCTGGCGCAACTGCACGTTTACACTCTTGAAGCCCTTGCCGATTGGTGTGGTCACGGGGCCTTTCAAGGCGCACTTGTATTCCTGAATCGTCTCGATGGTGTGCAGCGGCAGCACCTTGCCGTACTTGCGTGCGGCGCGTGCGCCGGCCGGCAGGCGAATCCAGATAATCTCGACGCCGGTGGCGTCGAGCACACGCTGCGTGGCTTCGGTTACCTCGGGGCCGATGCCGTCGCCGCGGATCAGACAGACCGTGTGGGCCATTGGGCGGCCTCCTGTGCGTTGGGGGGTAGGTGCGGCAGACGCCGGTACAGCGCGCGCGGCCGCGAATCACGCGCCGCAGAGTATAGGCAGCGAGAGCGGGGCGGGGGAAGCGGCTAGCGCACCCGGGTGGCCGGTTGCCCGTCGATCATAATCTGGTTGCCGACGATCTTGGCGTTCTGGGTGCGCGTCTGGCCCATCACGCTGGCGGTCACGGTCAGGGTGTCGCCCGATACCCGCCACGAGCCATTGATGTTGCCCAGCGGCGTACCCTTGGCCACGGCCTGCCCGCCGGGCAACAGGTCCACCGTCACATTCATCCCCGAGACCTGCATCTGCCACGAGCTGTTCGCCAGATTCGACGCGTTGAGCAGCGGCGGCTGTGCCGCTGGTGCGGGCGCGGGGGGGGCGCCTTGGTCATCCGGCGCGGCGGCACTGCCCGATGCGGGGCGGCTATCGCGGGTGCTGGTTTGCTCGGCGGTGCCGCTGCCGCTTTCCTCGCCCTGCTGCGCAAACTGCGCCAGAAGCGGCAGACCCAAGACGACCGCCAGGATAATGAAGAAGCCAACCAGTACTTTCTGGTTCATGGTGCCCTTGCTCCCTTGCCCGCCCTTGCCTGCGCAGGCGGTATTCACCAGAACACCCTATCGGTGTACCGGCCAGACGGTCAATCTGACGGCGGCGCGGCGGCCTGGCGGAAGCCCGCTACCACATCGGCGTAGACGCGCACGGCGGCGCGGCCCGCTTCGTTTACTTCATAGCGGCCGCGGCCCGCACGCGTGAACCACTGGTAGACGTCTTGATAGAGCACGCGCTGTGTATGGGGCGGGCCGCCCTGCGCGCGCAGGGCTCGCGGCGATTGTGGCCCCGCCTCGGCCAGGCGCCAAGCCAGCCACAGGGCCGTCTCGCGATAGGCGGTCACCACCTTTCGCCCCGGCATGCCGCCGGGTTGGTAGTCGCCACTGCGCCCGTCCACCTCGGCAATCAGCGCGCGCTGCTGCTTCTTGCGGCGGTTGCGCGTGCACGGTTGCGGGTGAAAGACCACGCGCGCCCGTGCGCCCCGCACCAGGATAAGGCCCAATTCGAGCCGCTTGAGCAGGTGCTCCTTGCGCCGCCACGTGCGCCCGTCGCGCACCGCCGTTTCCGGCAGCGCCACGTACACGGTATCGCACGCGCGCTGGCGCTGCGTGGCCTGCACCAGCAGGTCGACACCGAGGCGCAGCTTCAACTCGACCACCACCAGGGCGCCGTCGCGCACCGCGGCCAGGTCGCAGCCCAGCACTTCGCCGCGCACGGTATAGCCCGCGGCCACCAGCAACGCGCGCACCGGCTCGTAGAGCGCGGACTCGGGCAGCGGCGCCGGCTGGCTCATGCCTGGCACCTCACCGATAGCGCGACCGCCAGCTGCGGTCTTCATCCCAATTGTTGATGTCGTCGGCGCCGCATTCCGCCTGCGGCAGGCGGGCGTAGTCCTGGTTGTTGACGCCGTCCTTACCCAGCGACCAGATATAGATGGGCAGGTCACGCGGCACGGTATCGCCATCGGCCTCGCACAGGGGCATGTCTTCGGCCGGCAGGGGACCCACGTAGACGCGGTACGCATTGCCCCAGGGGTCCGTCGGGTACTCCGCGCGTGCCTGCCCGATTTCAGTGACGCGCGGGCTGGGGTCCGGGTGTTCGTCGGCCCAGTCCATCAACACCTCGATCACCCGCTCGCTCTGACGCGCCACGTCTGCCGCAAAGTCCGAGGCGCTGCCCCCCGCACTCCCGCGCAGGCTCTTCAGTGGACTGTCTTCGCTGTCCCCTTCCCAGTACAACAGCGCCTCTTCCAGGGCACGAATCTCGTTCGCCGCTTCGCGCGCCTGGGCGGCCACGCCCCGCGGCAACAGCAGCCAACTGATGCCGCCCGCCACGCCCACCATCATGGCCGTGGCGATGAGGCAACCAATCGTGCTGCGTACCGGATTGACTTCCGTCTGCTTCTTGAACGTCGCTTCGTAGAGATATCGCAGCATGCCGTTTCCCTGCCCGGCGGCAGTATAGCGCTGCCCCACCGCGAGGCGCGACGCATGCGGCCCTAGCAGCCGTGGCGCTGGAGCACACGCTCGACCCCACTGACGTAGCCGCCGCCGAACAGGCGCACGTGTACGAGCAGCGGGTACAGGTTGTACAGGTCGCGGCGGGTGTCGAAGAAGCCTTCGGCGATGGGGCGCCGTTCGTGGTAGGCGTCGAAGAAGGTATCGCCGAAGGTGTGAAACAGCGTGATGAAGGCCAGTTCGATCTCGGGATGGCCATAGT